>JAFGGF010000236.1 GCA_016930735.1 Prolixibacteraceae bacterium | reverse complement strand
GTTTTCCCAGTTCAAAGCCTTGCCTGTCGTAATGAAACAATTGTGACCAGCCATCCCGTTCGCTGAGTAATACAAAACCTCCGTCGGGAAGGTAAGTAAAGCCATCCAGAAATTCTTCAGCGATATATCGCTTATTTTTTTCGGAATAAAAAATACGAGAGTCGCCTGTGTAAGGATTGGCATAAAGGATATCGATTTTATCCTGCCTTCTGTTGAGCCTCATGATATTTAAATCTTTGGCATCGGGGGTCCAGCGAAGCCGTGGCAGGTAAATATCTGTTTCTTCACCTGTATTAACTTCAATGATGGTTTTCGAACGGAGTTCGTAAACATGGACAGTCACTACTGAATTTTTTTCACCTGCTTTCGGATATTTGTAGGTTAAATTGTAAGGGTACAATTCATATTCGTCAAAATGAGGCGCTTCGCCTCCAAACATGGTCATACCGAAGGTTTTAACTTCTCTTTCATCAAAACGGAGGAAGGCCAGGAATTTGCTGTCGGGCGACCAGGCCATGGCATTGTTGAATCCAAATTCTTCTTCATAAACCCAGTCCGGGACACCGTTAATGATTTCATTTTTTTTGCCATCAAATGTAACCTGGTGTTCAGTACCGAATTTCATGTTTTTGATAAAAATATTATTGTCTCGGACAAATGCCACTTTTTCGCCATCGGGTGAGAATATGGCTGCCTGCTGAGCACCCTTTTCCGAGAGAGGATTCAATTCCTCCAAAATAGAATCCCAAATGTAATATTCAGCAGTAAATGAACGCCGGTAAATCTTTTTAATGTTTGTAGTCAGAAGTATTTTGGTTTCATCTTCACTAAAAACATAATCGCTGAATTCTTTAATTGGCGGCTTTTCTTCCAGTTGAAACAAGTCAAACAGGATAGACAAAGCTTCGCCTGTTTTGTAGCTGTTTTTAATGATCCGTGAATTATTTGCTATTGTTGTATAATGCTCGCCATCGTTCATCGAACGGAGTCCGCTTACGGTTTTTTGAGCAAAAGTATTGTTGACAAAAATATCTTCTAAAGTGATTTTTTTTGTTTCCTGAGCAATTGTACTTAAACCAAGAATAAATGCTAAAGAAAGGATTAAGATTTGTTTCATAACTTATCTGTTTTTGTAGAAAAACAAAGGTAGGAAAATGTTTATAGACCACCTCGGAATCCCCCAAAATTTCGAGGGAATCCACTCCTTCTGTAAAGAGGAGAATTTAACCTATGCAATTGTTAGTCCATTTGCAAAAAATAAAATCCGTATACGAAAAATTCCCCTCCCAATAGGAGGGGTGCACAGTTGGCGGGCGGGGTGGTATTCAATTAATAAAAAAAAGCACCTCCCGATTACGAAAGGTGCCAAGTTTATTTAGTTTAGCCAGTTGGAGTATTATTCCAAAAGTTCGTAATCGTGCATTTCTTTCATAAATGCAACAAAGTCATCCTTTTTCTCTGAATCCATCCATTTCATGGCGCTTCGTGGGTGTTCATTCAAAGCTCCGGTTATCAGGTATGGTACATGGTAGCCCCAGTCAATTTTATCCTGCCAGGGTTTTACATGGTTTTGAATTACGTTCAGCAAGGGGAGGAGCCTGTATTTTGGATTTTTCAGGAATGCGATCAGAATTTCTATCGGGCAATTGCCTGCGCCTCTTCCCATCCCCAGCAGGGTTGCATCAAGCATGGTTGCCCCTTTGATCAGGGAAGTTACGGTGTTCGACATTGCCATTTGCATATTATTATGTGCATGGATCCCGATTTGTTTTCCGGGAAGTGCTTCCTTGTATTTATTAACCAGGTCCTCTATAGTTTCACAATACATGCTTCCAAAACTGTCAACTACATAAACTGTCGGGACATTCGATTGCGCAAGGTCGGCAAGTGCTTCATCAAGGTCGTGTTCGTTTAATTTTGAAACAGCCATCAGGTTAATGGTTGTTTCATACCCCTTTTCAATACAATGATGTGCCAGTGCAACTGCTTTGTCAATCTGGTGGACATAACAGGCAACCCTCATCATATCAATCACACTTTCTGATTTTGGCGGGATATCATCAAAATCAATCCTTCCGATATCTGCCATAGCCGAAAGTTTCAGGTTGGTATTGTTGTCGCCAACAATTCTTCTGATATCGTCATCGTGGCAAAACTTCCAAGGGCCCACTTCATTTCTGTCAAAAGCTTTTTCACTGCTTTTATAGCCTATCTCCATATAATCTATACCGGCTTCAACACATCCGGCGTATACAGCTTTTACAAAATCGTCGCTGAATTGCCATTTATTCATAAGCCCGCCATCACGGACAGTGCAATCCATTACTTTAATTTCTTTTTTGTACATATTTTATATTGATTTTATCCCGTTGGTATGTAATAACTCCAATTCCTTTTTAATGTTGTCTTCAATCAGAATTGTAAATATTTTTTTGAATAAATCAGGATTTAAGCCGATCTCACCCGCCATTCGTGCCCTTTCATTGATAACAAATTCTTTTCTTTCCTGGGCAATCACACCTTCTTTATCTTTTTTGAAAGTAACTATTTCTTTAACAAAATCATCTCTTAAAGAAAAAAGTTCAATGATCTTTTTGTCGATTTTATCAATTTCCTGCCTGATTTCCTCAATATTCAGGCAATCATCCGGTTTTTTTATCTGGTCCATTTTATTGATTGTTAGCTTATCGCCTGATTTATTAAGTTTGCAAATATGAAATAAATTCCCGAATTAGCTAATAAACTGAAGTTTTAAATACATGTTTGATAACAATTTAAAATGAATTTTAATAAATGAAACAAATATTATTATTTACATAAAACAGAACAGAAGCAAATTTTCAACCTTCATATTCATGTTAAATGTTTGAACTATCTCTAATAATCAGGGTTTACATAAATATTGTAATCTGTAAAGAATGTATATCTTTGCGAACTGAAATAAAATGATTTATAATAAAATGATTAAAATTACTTTACCCGATAAAAGCGTCAGGGAATATGAAGAAGGGATTTCCGGTATTGAAATAGCAAAATCCATTTCAAACAGGCTTGCCAAGGATGTTTTGTCAATTACTGTTAATGGCGAGGTTTGGGATCTGACGAGGGGTATTACAGGTAATTCAGAAATAAAATTAAATACATGGGAAGACCGGGAAGGGAAGGAAACCTTTTGGCATACTTCGGCTCATTTAATGGCAGAAGCTATTGAAGCGTTTTACCCGGGAACCAGATTTGGAATTGGGCCAACAGTTGATACTGGTTTTTATTATGATGTGGATTTGCCCGATGGACAGCAGTTATCTGAAAAAGACCTTGAAAAGATTGAAAAAAAGATGATTGAACTGGCCCGACAGAAGAACGATATCAAAAGAAACGAAATATCAAAATCGGATGCGCTGAAGATGTTCACTGAAAAAGGTGATAACCTGAAAACCGAATTGATCAGTGAGTTGGAAGACGGTTCAATAACTCTTTACAACCAGGGTAATTTTACCGATTTATGCCGCGGCCCCCATTTGCCAAATACCGAAGCTATAAAAGCAATTAAACTTACATCGATTGCAGGTGCTTACTGGCGTGGCGATGAAAAAAACAAAATGCTCACCCGTGTATACGGTGTTACATTTCCAAAGCAAAAAATGCTGGATGACTACCTTGTAATGGTTGAAGAAGCAAAAAAACGCGACCATCGGAAGCTTGGCAAGGAAATGGGCCTGTTTGCTTTTTCTGAATCGGTAGGGCAGGGTTTGCCATTGTGGTTGCCTAAAGGAGCCCAGTTGCGTGCTCAACTGGAAGATTTCCTGAAAAAAGTACAAAAAAAATATGGCTACGAACAGGTAATTACACCGCATATTGGCGATGTAAAACTTTATAAAACTTCAGGACATTACGAAAAATACGGTAAAGATTCGTTTCAAACTATAAAAACCCCGGCTGAAGGGGAGGAATATATGCTGAAACCAATGAACTGCCCCCATCATTGCGAAATTTATAAAGCTTTTCCTAGGTCGTATAAAGACCTGCCGATAAGGATGGCAGAATTTGGCACCGTATATCGTTACGAAATGAGCGGAGAACTTCATGGGCTTACCCGTGTCAGGGGTTTTACCCAGGATGATGCCCATATTTTCTGCCGTCCCGATCAGTTAAAAGATGAATTTAAAAAGGTCATCGATATTATATTTATAATTTTTAAAGCCCTTGAATTTGAAGATTATGTAGCCCAGATTTCACTGCGGGATCCTGAAAATACTGAAAAATATATCGGTACAGCCGAAAACTGGGACAAGGCAGAACAGGCTATTATTGAAGCCTGTGAAGAAAAAGGGTTAAATACGGTAACAGAATTGGGTGAAGCAGCTTTTTACGGGCCTAAACTCGATTTTATGATAAAGGATGCTTTAGGCCGGAGCTGGCAACTGGGTACAATTCAGGTTGATTACAACCTCCCTGAAAGATTTGACCTTGAATATATCGGAGCCGATGACAACAGGCATCAACCGGTAATGATTCACCGTGCACCATTTGGTTCAATGGAACGGTTTGTTGCTGTTTTAATAGAACATACTGCAGGTAAATTTCCATTATGGCTTGCTCCGGAACAGGTTGTTGTTTTACCGATTAGTGAAAAGTATAATGATTATGCAAAAAAAGTTTTAAATTTTCTAAATAATTCCGATATTCGCACCGTTATTGATGATCGTAATGAAAAGATTGGTAGGAAGATACGTGACAATGAATTAAAACGTATTCCTTACCTTCTGATTGTTGGTGAAAATGAGGCTGAAGCTGAAATGGTTTCAGTCCGCAGGCAGGGTCAGGGTGATAAAGGAATTATGAAACTGCCTGAATTTAAGGATTTTATGACTAAAGAAATTAACGAACAATTAACCGGATTGTATAATTAAATATAGGAGGGCCAAGACATAGCTATTAAGAGAACAAACTCAAGAGGAGACAGGGGGCGTAGGGTTGATACAGCTCCTCAGCACAGAATCAATCATAAAATAGTTGCTCAACAGGTAAGAATTGTTGGCGACAATATTGAAAATCCAGGTATTTACCCCTTGCGGGAAGCATTGCGAATTGCTGATTCATTTGACCTCGACCTCGTTGAAATTTCTCCGAATGCTGACCCGCCGGTTTGTAAAGTTATCGATTATTCAAAGTTTCTGTACCAGCAGAAAAAGAAACAAAAAGAAATAAAGGCAAAGGCGGTAAAAGTGGTTGTAAAAGAAATCCGTTTCGGGCCACATACCGACGAGCACGATTTCCAGTTTAAGTTAAGGCATGCCGAAAAGTTTCTGAAAGAAGGGGCAAAGGTTAAGTCGTATGTGTTTTTTAAAGGGCGTTCAATTTTATTTAAAGAACAGGGCGAAATTTTATTATTAAAGTTCGCAACAGCACTTGAAGAAATAGGGAAGGTTGAACAATTGCCAAAACTTGAAGGAAAGCGTATGATTATGGTTATTTCACCAAAAAAATAATATAGTTCTTTGAGAATTTAAAATTAGCAGAAAATGCCAAAGATGAAGACGAATTCCGGAGCCAAAAAAAGATTCAGGCTTACCGGAACAGGTAAAATTAAAAGGAAACACGCTTATAAAAGTCATATTCTGACTAAAAAAAGCACAAAACGTAAGCGCAATCTTGGTAAATGGACAGTAATTGACAAAACCAATGAGAGCAACGTTAAGCTTATGCTGAATATGAAATAGAGTTTCCTTAGAGATTAAAAACAGAGTAATTAACCAGGTGATGGAGCATTAAAGATCCCGTATTAGCAGGGCGCTTATTACCAAAAAACAAGAAAGTATGCCAAGAAGTGTCAATCATGTAGCATCACGTGCCCGGAGGAAAAAAATCCTGAAAAGGACAAAAGGTTATTTCGGCTCACGTAAAAACGTGTGGACAGTTGCAAAAAATACCTATGAAAAAGGTTTGCAGTATGCCTACCGTGACAGAAAAGCAAAAAAGAGGACTTTCCGTGCCTTGTGGATTCAGCGTATCAATGCTGGTGTCCGTTTACACGGATTATCATATTCCCAGTTTATGGGATTGTTAAAAAAGAACGATATAGAAATCAACAGGAAGGTTTTGGCCGACCTGGCAATGAACCATCCCGATGCTTTTAAAGCAGTCGTTGATAAGGTGAAATAATGATGAAAAGGGTGAAATAATACATAAAAGCCCGGAGGTTTACTTCCGGGCTTTTTTTATTTAGTCTATAAAACCTTCGCCTAAGGCGATGGTAATGTAAAGTTTGCTGAGCATATTTCATTAACTTTGCCAAAT
>JAFGGF010000235.1 GCA_016930735.1 Prolixibacteraceae bacterium | reverse complement strand
GGTCAGGTTTATGTCATACAATCCTAAAAAAGGTAAAATTACGGGTGATGAATTTACAGAGGAAGCTATTGGATATTTACCAAAATCAGTATATAAAAAATATGAAAATGATGAAGATGAGGTAGATGGTGCTGAAATCTGGTTGCAGGGAAGCAGAAAAAAATATTCAGAATGCCATGTGTTTTTTCAAAGTGCCAAAGAAAATGGCATTCGTTTGATTGTCTCCTTTTATGGTGATTTTAAGGTAGAAGATATTGATGGATTAAAGAAAGCAGGCAAAAATTTTTCTGACGATTAATATTCAGATAAAAATTTTATATACAATCAAACCTTCAGGTGGTACAAAATCCTGAAGGTTTTTTTGTTTTAGCTACTTGAATAAAATCTGTAAATTCACAGTTTAATTCATTATAGAATGGCACACGTCAGGGTTACAAAAAGGTTTCATTTCGAAATGGCACATTCGCTTTTTGAATACGATGGTTTATGCAAAAATATCCACGGGCATTCGTATAATCTTGAAATTACCATTTCGGGGCAGCCACTTAAAAATCCCGGGCATCCCAAAGACGGGATGATACTTGACTTTACCGATTTAAAAAATATAGTAAAAACCAATATTACACAACAATTCGACCATTCGCTGATGGTTAACAGCCTTGTTCCTGAAGATCAGATGGAATTGCTAAAAAAAACCACAAACAGGTTAATAGTTGTCGATTTTCAACCCACAACCGAAAATATTGTAACATATATTGCAGGTATTCTTCAACAACATTTGCCCGAACGTGTTTCTCTTTATAGCATACGGTTGTACGAAACAGTAACTTCGTTTGCCGAATGGTTTGCTTCTGATAATTAAATTTTCTGATATGGCTGAAAAAAATTCAAAAAAAATATTTCTTCTGGATGCATTCGCACTTATATACCGTAGTTATTTTGCATTTATACGCAATCCGAGGTTCAATTCAAAAGGGATAAATACTTCTGCCATGCTGGGTTTTACCAATACCCTTTTGCAGGTACTCGAAACTGAAGGCCCCGATTATATTGGAGTGGCTTTTGATGTGTCACGGAAAACTTTCAGGAATGAACTGTTTGAAGATTATAAGGCAAACCGGGAAGAAATGCCCGAAGACCTCAGAAAATCAATTCCATATATACGGAATATTATTAAAGCTTTTAAAATACCGATAATTGAAATGGAAGGCTATGAAGCCGACGATTTAATTGGAACACTTTCAAAAAAAGCCGAAGAACAAGGTTTTAAAACTTATATGATGACTCCCGATAAAGATTATGCTCAATTGGTTTCCGATAATATTTTTATGTACAAGCCAGGGAAATCGGGTAACGATGCCGAAGTTTGGGATAAATCGAAAATCAAAGAAAATTTTGGAGTTGAAAGGCCGGAACAGGTTATTGACATCCTGGGGCTTATGGGTGATACGGCTGATAATATTCCCGGATGCCCCGGAATCGGTCCTAAAAATGCACAGAAACTTATTGCAGAATACGGAAGCATTGATGGATTGTATGAACACATTGATGAAATAAAAGGAAAACAAAAGGAAAACCTGGTCGATTTTGAAGAACAGGTCCGGCTTTCACGGAAGCTTGCCGTAATTATCCGGGATGTGCCATTTAAGTTTGACCCGGATTCACTGAAAAGAGAAGAGCCAGACTATGAAGCTTTAAAACGTCTTTTTGATGAACTTGAATTCAGGACTCTTGCCCAGAGATTAATTCCAACAGAGAAAAAGGAAACTGCTGAACAGGGATTGCTTTTCGGGACAGAAAACAACGCAACTGAAACAAACCAGGATATCAAACTGGATTCAATTGACACGGTACCCCACCAGTATTACCTCGTTGAAAACGAGATGCAACGAGCAAGTCTCCGTGCTGAGCTTTCCATCCAGGACGAGTTTTGTTTCGATACCGAAACCACAGGGCTGGATACCTTAACGGCTGAACTGGTTTGCCTGTCGTTTTCTTTCAGGAAAAGCGAAGCTTACTGTGTTACCCTTCCACGTAACAGGGAACAATGTAAAAAAGTAGTTGCTGAGTTTAAAGAAGTATTCGGAGATAAAAGAATTACTAAAATCGGGCAGAATATCAAGTTTGATATTATGATGTTGAATCAGTACGGCATTGAAGTAAAAGGAAAGCTGTTCGACACCATGCTTGCACACTACCTGATCCAACCCGATTTAAAACACAACCTTGATATATTATGTGAAAATTATCTGAATTACAAAAAAATACCAACTGAAAACCTGATTGGCAAAAAAGGTAAAAGCCAGGTCACTATGATAAGCGTCGCAACAGAAAAGCTTAAAGACTATGCCTGCGAAGATGCCGATTTGACATTGCAGCTTAAAAATATGCTTGAACCCGAACTGGATGTAAAGGAGGTCAGGAAACTTTTTGAAGAAATTGAGGTGCCTCTTGTTCCTGTTTTGTCGCATATGGAAAGAGCCGGTGTCAGGTTGAACACGGATGAGTTAAAAGTTTTTGCCGAAAAATTGCGTGAAAAAATAATTAACCTGGAAAAAGAGATCATTGAACTGGCAGGTGAAGAATTTAATGTTTCGTCACCCAAACAACTGGGTCCTATTCTTTTTGAGAAATTAAAAATTGATACTAACGCAAAAAAAACCAAAACCAAGCAGTATTCAACCAGTGAAGATGTTTTAATCCGGCTGGTCGATAAGCATCCTATTGTTCAAAAGATACTTGATTTCAGAGGAGCTTTAAAGTTGTTATCAACTTATGTTGAAGCATTACCCCTTCTTATTAATAAATCAACGGGAAAAATTCATACCTCTTATAACCAGGCGGTTGCCGCTACCGGAAGGTTAAGTTCAAACAATCCGAACCTCCAAAACATCCCAATCAGGGATACCGAGGGTAGGGAAATCAGGAAGGCATTTATCCCTTCGGGAGAAGATTATACATTCCTTTCAGCCGACTACTCACAGATTGAACTGAGAATTATTGCAGCATTAAGCAAAGACAAACAGATGATTTCGGCTTTCCGCAGCAACCAGGATATCCATGCAACCACTGCTGCAAAAATTTACAAAGTTGATGTCAGTGAAGTCAATTCAGACCAACGCAGGAAAGCAAAAACAGCCAACTTCGGCATTATTTACGGGATATCGGCATTTGGCCTGGCCCAGCGGCTGAATATACCGAGGACTGAAGCCAAAGAACTTATCGATGGTTATTTTGAAAGTTTCCCCGGGGTTAAAGCATTTATGGATCAGAGCATTGAAAATGCCAGGCAAAATGGTTTTGTTCAAACAATTTTTGGCCGGAAACGTTACTTAAATGATATCAATTCTGCTAATGCTGTGGTTCGTGGGCTTGCCGAAAGAAACGCCATAAATGCACCAATACAGGGATCAGCTGCCGACATTATAAAAATTGCCATGATCAATATTTTTAATAAAATGGAAGAACAGGAATTAAAGTCGAAAATGATTTTACAGGTCCACGATGAATTGAATTTTGATGTTTATAAACCGGAACTGGGTATTTTAATGGAAATCGTTAAAAATGAAATGGAAAATGCAGCCGATATCGGGGTTCCGTTAATTATTGAAATGAAACATGCCGCTAACTGGCACGATGCACATTAACTATGACAGATGAAAAATTACAAACCGAAGATGATTACAGGGAAGCTTTAACCCGTTTTATCGAAATTTGTAATGCCCCGCAGGATTCTGCACATACTGAAGAATTATTCAAGCTGATTAAATTACTTGAAAAATACGAAAAAGATAACTGTTAAATGGTTTTAAACTTTCCGGAAAAAATTTCACTTACTGCCTTTTGATAATTTTGAATACTCCCTGCTTTCTTAACTGCTTTTTGCACTTTGTGTTGTTCTTCAAAAACAAATGAAAAATATTGCCATAACTGTTTCATTTTAATAAGAATATGACCCTCGCCTGATAGTTTCTGAGAATAGTATTGCAGCAATTCTTCATGGAAATTCCATAACCTTTTTAATTTTTCATTTCCTTCTGTTTGTTTTCCGTTTATTTCTTCTGCAAGAAAGGGATTCTTTAAAATACCCCTTCCCAGCATCCAGTTTTCAATTTGTGGAAAATGCTGCTTTTTTTCGAGGTAATTCTTCAGTGAAAAAATATCTCCATTCAGTGCAATCTTATTTTTTGATAGTTCAATAATCCTGGCAGCCAGATTATAATTTACATCCCCTTTATATAACTGCGATGCCAATCTTGGATGATAAATCACCTCAGAAAACTGAAACATGTTCAGAATTTCAATTATCGGAATAATTTCATTTTCATTGGTCAGGCCGGAGCGTAATTTTACTGAATAATTTATTTTCGGGTACCTGTCGCATCCTGAAAAAATTTCCCTTAAATTATCTGCATTTGATAACAGCCCCGATCCCATTCCCCTATTTGTTACCATTGGGTAGGGGCAACCAAGGTTAAGATTGATACGTTTGTAACCCAAATCGTTCAAAACCATCGAAAGTTCATGGACCTCAGCTTCGTTTTTAAACAGGATCTGCGGAACTACATTTATTTGAAAGTTGTTTTCAGGAAGTACTTCGGTTAATTGTTTATGTAAAGGTTTTTTATTATTTAAGGAAATGTACGGAATAAAAAAAGTATCAATCCCGCCAAAATTTGAAGCAAAAACCCTGCGGAAAATATAATCAGTAAATCCTTGTAACGGAGCAAAATATAGCATTCCTGCAAAAATACTAAAATAAAGATTTATCCGAACAGTTAAGATTTTCAGTATCTTTGTATCCCGGTAATTATGGATTATTTTATTTCATATCAGGATCAGGATACTCTTAAGGTTAAAAACCTGAATGATATTCATTTGCAGGTAAAACCGCCTGTTTCACTCAACGTAAAACCATCTTTAATTTCGGCAGAAAAATTACGGATCGATACTGCTTTTGAACGAAAAAGAAAAATCTCCAAACCTGAAACTACCAAAGTAGCAATACAGAAAAATTCTGTGAGAACCCGTGCTGAACAAATTGCTTTAGCTGATTCTTCCAGTATTATTAAACCACAAACGGAGGTTTCCATATCAACTTTGCAACCTGAACCTGTTGGAGAAATTATATTACCTGAAAGGAAGCTGAACAACACTAACTTAGATTGGATCACAATAATTCTTTTAACGAACCTGATAATATTTGCATCCATAAGAAAGCCCTTTGCCAATTATTTATCGCATTTATTTAAATCGACATTTAATTACCCTACATCAACAAGGATGTTCCGCGAAAGATCCTATTCTCTTGTTGATGGTGCTTTCAGGCTTGATATTTACTTTTACTTCATTTTTTCACTCTTTGTTTATCAGGCATTTATTTATTTAAAGGTTGATTTACCTGTTCAAAGCTTTAGCCTTTTTTTATATTGTATCGCTGGAGTTTTAGGATATTTTGTCTTTAAACGGTTGGTTTATTTAATGATTGGTTTTGTAAATAAGGGCCAGGAAGAGACAATTGAATACCTCTTTAACCTGAATAATTATAACCGGGTTCTGGGTTTACTTTTAACTCCAATTGTTGTAATAATTGCATTTTCTCCCATTTTTAACTCCAATTTTTTTGTAATAATTGGCTTGATTTTGGTCATTTTTTTCTACGGAATGTCGCTCCAGCGTGGCGTTTTAATATTATTGAAGAAACAGTTTTCTATATTTTATCTCTTTTTATACCTTTGTAGCCTTGAAATTTTACCATTGCTTCTAATTTTTAAAATGGTATTAGTGTGAGAAGGATTTTAAGTCAAATTAATTGTAATTCACTTGAAAGTAAAAAAAATACTTGTTTCACAACCAAAGCCTGACACGGATAAATCTCCCTACTTTGACCTGGCAGAAAAAACAAATATTAAAATTGATTTTCGGCCTTTTATACAGGTGGAAGGTGTTTCTGCAAAAGAGTTCAGGCAAACAAGAATACAGATACTTGATCATAGTGCTGTTATTTTTACAAGCAGGACAGCCATTGACCATTTTTTCAGGATCAGCCAGGAATTAAGGATTACTATTCCTGATACTATGAAATATTTTTGTGTTTCGGAAGCCACGGCTTTTTATCTGCAGAAATATATTATTTACCGGAAACGGAAAATTTTCTATGGAAACGGAAAACTTAACGATTTAACCGAGGTAATGAAAAAACACAAGGATGAAAAATTCCTTGTCCCGCTTTCACATATTCACAAAGAGGAAATCCCTGACCTGCTTGACAAATGTGGCTATAAATATACAAAAGCAGTTTTGTATCGTACTGTTAGCAGTGACCTTTCCGACCTGAAAGATGTTAATTACGATATCCTGGTATTTTTTAGTCCTTCCGGGATCAAATCGTTACTTCAAAACTTTCCGGATTTTAAACAAAACGATACCAAAATAGCATCGTTTGGCCCGTCAACGGCAAGCGCAGTTAAGGAAGCAGGGTTAAGGCTCGATATTGAGGCGCCTACCCCGCAAGCCCCTTCGATGACTATGGCACTGGAGCAATTTATTAAAAACAACAATAAATAATATTGATCATATAAAGGAAGCCAGCCATTGAAGCTGGCTTTTTTTTGTTTTGTACTTCACCTGCTTATATTTACTTTTGAATTATTATGGGTAGTCACTCAAATTCTTTTAAAAAGAAAGAACGGCTTACCGGGATAAAACGAATTGCCGGACTTTTTGAAAAAGGTAATTCAATGTTGATTTATCCTGTTAAAGTTGTATTTCTGGAAACTGTTTCAAATGACGATTACCCGGCAAAAGCAGGATTCAGCGTGAGTAAAAAAAATTTCCAAAAAGCTGTAAAAAGAAACCTGCTGAAACGAAGGATGAGGGAAGCTTACCGAATAAATAAATCAGGGTTTTATGAAAATCTGAAAGAAAAAAAACTGGATCTGATGTTTATTTATGTAGCCCGTGATATCCTCCCGTTTGTTACTATTGAAAAAAGCATAAAAACCATTTTAGAGAGACTTGCTTAAAAAAAACCGGGATCAGGCAGTTTTTTGAAGGCGATTATTTAATTTTAGAAAAAAACTGCTAATGGATACGACTTTCTCCGATCTTCTGAAAAAACAGGATGTATTTTTCAATTCTTATCAAACCCGGAACATTCGATTCAGGATCAGCCAGTTAAAAAAATTAAAACAGTCGGTTGAAAATAATGAAAAATTGATTTACAATGCTCTCTGGAGTGATTTAAGAAAGTCGGAAGCGGAAGCTTATTCTTCTGAACTGGGCCTGTTCTATAACGAAATAAGCCTTCACATCCGAAAATTAAAAAAATGGTCCCGTGATAAAAAGACTTTCACACCCTTGATCTGTTTCCCTTCCTCCGGCAGAATTCAATCAATTCCTTTTGGAAGAGTATTAATAATAGGGGCTTTCAATTTTCCGGTTCAACTGTGTTTGATCCCTTTGATCGGGGCAATATCGGCAGGGAATACTGCTATTTTAAAACCTTCGGAGCAAAGCCCTGAAACATCGTCAGCAATTGCCAATATCATTAACAGTACCTTCCCTGATAATTATATTCATGTAATAGAAGGTGATGTTGAAGTGAACAAAAAGCTTTTAAAAGAAAGATGGGATTTGATATTTTTTACAGGCAGCCCCCGGGTTGGAAAAATTGTAATGGAAGCTGCATCGAAAAACCTGACTCCCGTAGTGCTTGAACTGGGTGGAAAAAATCCGGCTTTAGTCGATGAAAACTGCAACCTTCAAATTGCTGCCAAACGGGTGACGTGGGGAAAATTCTATAATGTGGGGCAATCGTGTGTAGCTGTCGATTATTTGCTGATCCATAAAAATATTGAAAAAGAGTTTTTAACTGAAGTCGAAAAAAATATCAAATTTTTTTATACCTCCGATCCTCAGAAAAGCAAAAATTACATGCGAATCGTTAATGATTCTGCAGTTGACAGGATAACAAGCTACCTTAAATCCGGATCTGTTTATTATGGTGGAAAAGCAGATGAAAACGACAAATATATTTCACCGACAATCCTGACCGATGTTGATCCGGAATCGCCGCTTATGCAGGATGAAATTTTTGGCCCGGTTTTACCGGTTATTTCTTATTCCGAATTTGATGAAGCTATTTCTTTTATTAATAAAAAAGAAAAACCGCTGGTTGCATATTTGTATTCTTCTGATAAAAAAAGGCAAAAACAATTTCTCAGGCAGGTTTCTTCGGGCGATGCCTGTATAAACGATTCAGTACTGCATTTTGTAAACCATAAACTTCCGTTTGGCGGCATCGGGAACAGCGGCATGGGAGCTGGGTACCACGGAAAATTCACTTTTGAAACCTTTTCGCATAAACGTTCGGTACTGAAAACCACAACTTTGTTTGATCTGCCACTTCGTTATCCTCCTTATAAAAAGTGGGCATTAAAAGTTATCAGGTTATTATTAAGGTAACCTGCTTTTTTATTTTTCCTCAATTATATTGTTGAACCTTTATTTTTTTAGATCAGTCTCTGTAAATACTTCTATTTTTGCAATATGCAATATGAATGTTTAAAGTGCCAGATGGATTCCCTGCCTTCCCGGATGAAAAAATTCGGGATTAAAAAAGAAGACCAGTTGGTTTTACAGGAAGAACTGAATTTTGAAATTTCAAGAATTGATTACCGGAAGAGTTTTTCACCCGAAGTAACAAGGAATATTATTGAAAAACTGAAACATTTTTCACCCATCAGTGATCCTTATGAAGTTGAAAAAAAGGAAAGCAATCTAATGCTTCTCAGCCGGTACCCCGAATTTCAAAAGCTTGTTAAAGAATCACCCAATCAGTTCGACACAGCTTTACGCCTTGCCATTGCCGGAAATATTATTGATTTTGGACCTGCCCACCGATTCAATATTGATGAAACCATAAAAAGGGTATTAAAAAGTGAATTTGCCATCGATCATTCCGGGCAATTAAAAAAGGCAATAAAAAAGGCTGAAACAATTCTGTACCTCGGCGATAATTGCGGTGAAATTGTTCTGGATAAACTTTTTCTTGAAACCATTAACCATCAGAATGTTTGGTTTGCAGTCCGCGATAAAGTTGTTTTAAACGATATCACTATGAAAGAAGCCCTTGAAGTCGGTATAGATGAATTTGCAACTCTTATAAGCAATGGCGATGATAGCCCTTCTACCCTTTTACATCGTGTTAGTAAAGAATTCCTGAAAATATATAAGTCGGCAGATTTAATTATTGCCAAGGGAATGGGGAATTTTGAAGGTTTAATGCATGAAAAGAACCCCCGGTTATTCAACCTTATGATGATAAAATGCGAGCATATCGGTCAGGTTGTTGGTGCAAATTATGGTGATTTTGTGGTAAAACAAAACCACCTTTAATACCAAATACAAACTTCTTGAATCCACCTATAAGACTGAAACCTTTTAGCGGGTATAAACACATTAATTTTTAGGAGCCATTGTAACCACCGGAATAATCATCTCTTCCATCGAAATACCCCCATGCTGGAAAGTATTTTTATAGTAATTAGCGTAATAATTATAATCATTAGGATAAACAAAAAAGTCGTCGTTCTGTGCAAAAATATAAGTTGAGCTGACATTCCTGATCGGCAAATAAGCTTTCCCCGGATTTGTAACATCAAATACCTGTTTTGCCTGATAATTCAGGTTCCGCCCAAGTTTGTAACGTAAATTTGTGTTGGTTTCGCGGTCGCCGATTACCTTAACCGGATTATTGACTTTTATTGTGCCATGGTCGGTTGTAACCACCAGGTGGATATTGTTTTCGGCCAGTGCCCTGATCAGTTCGAGCAGCGGTGAATTGTTAAACCAGCTTAAGGTTAATGAACGGTAAGCTTTTTCGTCGTTTGCCAGTTCCTTGATCAATTCCATTTCAGTTCGGGCATGGGAGATCATGTCCACAAAATTGAATACCAATACCGATAGATCGTTTTTTAATGTATTCCTGATATTTTCAACAACTTTATGCCCTGCTTTTAAGTTATTTACTTTTTCATAGGAAAACTTCTCTTTCCTAGCATAACGTGCCATCTGTTTAGCAAGCAGCTCTTCTTCGTGCCGGTTTTTATTTCCTTCGTTATCGTCGTGTTCCCAGAGGTCCGGGTAAAGTTTTTGAATTTCTGAAGGCATCAGCCCTGCAAACATTGCATTGCGGGCATACATAGTAGCAGTTGGAAGTATACTGTAATAAAGTTCTTCTTCTACTGAATTATAATACTGGTTGATCACTGAACTTAAAATCCTCCACTGGTCGTAACGAAGGTTATCAATTATCAGCATAAATACTTTTTTACCACTGCTAAGGATCGGGAAAACCTTGTGTTTAAAAATATCAGGCGACATTAACGGGCGGTCACCAATGTCTTTACCAAACCAACTGAGGTAATTATCTTTTATATACCTGCTGAAAGCATTGTTTGCTTCATTTTTCTGCATAACCAGAATCTCGTCCATGGCTGAATCTTCTGAATCGCCTAATTCAATTTCCCAAAAAACCAGTTTCCGGTAAATGTCTTTCCAGTCATTAAATGAAAGGCGGTCGTTCAGGCGCATCCCTATCTGAGCAAACTGAGACTGGTATGCCGAAGTGGTTTGTTGGGTCACCAGCCTTTTCTGGTCAACATTCTTTTTTATAGAAAGCAGGATTTGTTTCGGATTAACAGGTTTTATAAGGTAATCTGACATTTTTGACCCGATAGCTTCATCCATAATGTTTTCTTCCTCACTTTTGGTGATCATAACCACAGGGACATTGGGTGCCAACGATTTTAATTCAGTAAGTGTTTCAAGTCCGCTAAGTCCGGGCATATTCTCATCCAGGAAAATAATGTCATAATGGTTGGTTTTTACCATCTGAATTGCATCAGTCCCGTTTGTTGCTGTAGCCACATCATAGCCTTTTTCCTGTAGAAAAATTATATGTGCTCGTAAAAGGTCAATTTCATCGTCGGTCCAAAGTATTCTTACTTTTCTCATAATTCTGAATTCATGTATCGTTTATGGCTTTCTAAAATTAAACTGAAAATGTGAACAGGTAGT
>JAFGGF010000234.1 GCA_016930735.1 Prolixibacteraceae bacterium | reverse complement strand
GACTTTTGGGCAGTATGGTGCGGCCCTTGTATTGGAGAACTACCGCAACTCAAGACAATGTACGACAGTTTAGATAAATCAAAAATTGAATTTTTAGGCGTAGTCGGAGAAAGTCCTTCTGATGATTTAAATAATCTGATTGATAATTACTCCATTACTTGGCCACAAATCTTATCGGATGATAAAAATGACATAATTAAAAAATATGGGATACAAGGTTATCCGACAAGTCTTCTTATAAATCCGGAGGGAATAATTATTGCAAAAAATTTGAGAGGTAAACAATTAGAAAATAAAATAAAAGAATTGATCAAATAAATAGAATACCAAAACAGAATAAATAATAATAATGAGATGAAAAATTAATGTAACTGACTGTTTTGTAATGCGTCATAGCTAAGCCAGAGGACAATTAAAAAACCGAAAACAAAAGCTATGATCAAAACACTAATCAAAACTGCATTCAGGAATTTCAAAAAAGACAGGTTTCATTTTATTTTAAACATTGCCGGGCTTGCATTGGGGCTTGCGGCATTTTTATACATTGCAACCTATGTGAGCCATGAAATAAATTTCGACCGGTTTCATTCCAAATCAGACCGGATCTATCGTTGTGTGGCTTTCCTGAAAATGGGAGATGTGGAAACCAATTTTGCTAAATCGGAACTTCCGCTTGCAGAGGCGGCAAAACATGACCTTCCTGAAGTGGATGAAGCAACCCGGATCGTCCAGGAAAATAATCTTGTTGTGAGACACGGCGAACAAAAATTTGTTGAAGACGAAATCTGGTTTGCCGATCCCAACCTTTTTAAGGTTTTCGATTTTAATTTGATTGAAGGAGACAAAAACACAGTATTATCCGATCCTTATTCAATCCTCATTTCTGAAAAAATGGCCGAAAAATATTTTGGGAAAGCTGACCCGGTTGGCAAATCACTGGAAATAGGCGATTCAAAAGATGTATTTGTAGTAAAAGGGATACTCGGAAAAATTCCGGATGATTCACATTTACAGTTTGATATGCTGGCTTCGTTTAATTCACTCGCTGTTAGCAGGAGGGTCGATTACTGGGGAGATTTCAGTGTAAATTATACATATTTATTACTAAAAGAAGGAACCAATCTTGATCAATTCAATAAAAAATTTCTGGATTTCCCAATAAAATACTGGGGGCCAATGATGGAAAGCGCTATTGGAAAGTCGTTGGAAGAATGGAAAAGCGAAGGGAATTATCTCAGGTATGATTTGCAGCCACTTAAAAAAATCCATTTGAATACCACTTTTCAGGAGGAACTTAAAAATCAGGGAAATTCACAATCGTTGATGGTTTTTACCATAACCGGATTGTTTATCCTGATTATTGCCTGTTTTAATTTTATCAACCTTAGCACTGCCAAAGCCACTTTAAGGGCGAAGGAAATAGGGCTGAAAAAAATAATCGGCTCATCACGAACCCGGATTATCCTGCAAATCCATTCAGAAACTTTTATTTACAGTATTTTGGCTTTACTTCTTGCAGTTATAATTCTGATACTAACCATGCCGGTTTTGAATAATTTTTCTGGTATCAATTTAAAACCAGGGTACCTGTTGAATTCAGCAACTTTAGCAACAGTTTTATTGATTCCTTTGGTAATCACAGTATCTGCGGGGAGTTATCCCGCAGTTTATATTACCCGGTTTAAGCCTGAAGAGGTTTTGAATAGGAAATTCACTTCAGGGAAAAAAAGTTCATACAAAAGAGCTACACTGGTCTCGGTTCAGTTTGCAATTTTTATCATCCTGATTTGCGGTTCACTGGTTATTCGGAAACAGATTGTATTCCTGCATAACCAGAATCCGGGTTTTAATAAAGAAAATGTTTTGGTTGTTAAAGGAACCTCACGGCTGAATAATAACAGGAAAGCATTTAAAAATTTAATTAAACAGGATCCGGGTGTAATAAATGCCACATATGCATCAGTAATGCCTTCGGCTGATAACGATGAATCAAATATATTCAGCGAGAAAGGAAAAAAAGAACAGGTGTTGTTAAAACGTATCCGGATTGACCCCGATTTTCAGAAAACATTAAATATTGAAATGGTAAACGGAAGGTTTTTTTCGGATGAAATAAATTCTGAAAAGAGAAACGCCATCATCAACGAAGAAGCAGCAAGGATTTTTGGCTGGACCGATTGTGAAAATAAAATTTTATATGATTATAACAACGGCGGAGGAGATTACAAAGTTATAGGAATTGTGAAGAACTTTCACATGAAATCTCTCAGGGAAAAGGCTGAGCCGGCAATTATACGTATTACAGATCAGGAAAATTACCTTGCTGTGCGGATTGCTTCCGGGCAGGCCTACAATACGCTGACAAATACCAGGGCTGAATGGAATGAGTTAAACAATGATGCTCCTTTTGAGTACTTTTTCCTTGATGAAAATTTTGACGCACAATACCGCAAGGAAGAACAATTGGGAAAACTGATTGGTGTTTTTACCCTCATTGCCATCCTGATTGCCTGTCTGGGCCTGTTTGGCCTGGTTTCTTTTACCGCAGTGCAACGGCAGAAAGAAATCGGTGTCCGCAAAGTGAACGGCGCAAATATATTTGAAGTACTAATTATGCTTAATAAAGATATTATTCTATGGATACTTATCGCCTTTCTGTTTGCCTGTCCGCTTGCTTATTTCGCCATGAACAAGTGGCTTGAGAATTTTGCATTTAAAACCAGCCTGAGCTGGTGGATTTTTGTATTGGCTGGGGTACTTGCACTGGGAATTGCCTTGCTGACAGTTTCATTCCAAACATGGAAAGCAGCAACCAAGAATCCTGTTGAGGCACTCAGGTATGAGTGACGAAATCCCGATTGTTCGGGATAGAAAGTTTGAAATATGAATAAAAGGACAGGACTTTAATTGCATCGGATTGTAATCTAAAGCAAAATAAGTAATTGAAAAATTATAACCCCGAATCTCCGGATTATAAATATTTTGTTTAACTAAAATATATATGATCCGGAGACGTTTTATTCATGGTTTACTTAATGCTAAACCCTTTTCTTTTTAATACTTGAATTTATATGTATACAAAGCGTAATTATTTACCCGGCATCGATGGTTTACGGGCAATAGCTGTACTGGCTGTAATTATCTTTCATGTAAATTTTATCCCGTTTTTTGAGGGCGGTTTTACAGGTGTCGATATCTTTTTTGTTATTTCGGGTTATGTAATCAGCAGGTCGTTATTTAACAGGTCGTTTGGGAGTTTCAGAAATTATCTTTCCCAATTTTATGTTCGGCGAATTAAACGAATTGTACCTGCTCTTGTAGTTTGCCTTGTTGTTACAATCCTTCTTTCTACCTTATTTATCCCGCCTACCTGGTTAAGCGATACAATCAATAAAACCGGCTTGTCGGCATTTTTTGGTTTCAGTAATTTTTCTTTAATATGGAATAATGACGGATACTTTTCACCCAGCGTAGAATTTAATCCATTTCTTCATACCTGGTCTTTAGCAGTTGAAGAGCAATTCTATTTAATATTTCCGGCAATATTTTATCTGTGGTTGAAGAATAGTAAGGGAAAATCGACCTTAAGTAAAATTTCAGGGGCATTATTAATTGTCCTGACTATTTTTTCCTTTGTGATTTCGGTTTTTGAAACAAGTGCATTTCACGACAGGGCATTTTATCTTCTTCCCGCCAGGTTCTGGGAATTGGCAGCAGGAGCGCTTCTGTTTCAGTTGCACTCCAAAAACACCTACATTGTTAAATCGAAAAATTTATCGAGCCTGTTTATAGTTGTTGGATTTGCTTTGATAATTTCCGGAATAGTTCTCGCAAATCAACAGGCTTTCCCCTTCCCATGGGCTTTGGCTCCTGTTGTTGGAACGGTACTGATTATTGATGGAGTTGTACAACCTTTAAACAGTTCCTTCCTGTTAACCAGACTATTGAGTTCCTCCTTTATGACATATATTGGAAAAATATCCTATTCGCTTTACCTCTGGCATTGGCCGGTTGCCGTTCTGCTTCGCTGGACAGTTGGATTGAACACATATTGGTTACTGATTATATACCTTGCAGTTTCTTTCTTTTTTGCAATAATATCATATCATTTTATTGAAAGCCCGGTTCGCAGGAGTAATTATTTAATAAAACAGAAAAACCGGAAATTGATTGTTGGAGGGCTTGCAGTATTGTTGATCACTTTTTCAACTGCTCAGTTAATTGTTAAATCAAAACAATCGTTAAGTTTAAGTGTAACAAAAGACAACTACATATGGCGATCATGGGCTTTTCAGAGAGATAAGTTAGAACAACCTGAAATTGAAGACTGGAATGTTAATGGCAGAAGAATTTTTGCACTTGGTGATTCACATACCGCTGCATACCGGACAATGTTGAATATTGTATCCGGCCAATTGGGAGTTGAAGTTCATGAATATGAAAATGGTGGTTGTGCAATTGCCGGTTTGTTAAAACCCATGAGTGAATTGGGCAATTGTCAGGCATTTTATGAGAAATCATTCAGGGAAATTAAGGAATTGGCAAGGCCGGGCGATATTGTTTTTCTTGCTTCATTACGAATGCCGGAAATATCCAACAGGTTTGAACCGGTTGATATAACTTCGGTGGTGGAAGAATTTAACAGCAAAGATGCAATCAAAAACCGGCAAATAGCCCTGGAAGAAGCTAGCCTGATCATTAAAGAATTTGAAGATATCGGTCTTAATGTTTTAATTGTCGCTCCTGAACCTGTTTTAAAAGCTCCACCCTTTCGTTGTTCCGATTGGTTTAATAAGATGAATCCAATAGCCGCTCCGGGACTGACAATCAGCCGTGATTTTTTGGCGGAACTCCGTCAACCTGTATTAAATTCTCTGAAAATTCTTCAGCAAAAACATCAAAGTCTTCATGTATGGGATCCTTTTTTGGTACTTTGTAAAGAAGATGTTTTTTCAGCATACGATAATAATGGATTACCGGTTTTTTATGATGGAGACCATCTGAGTGCACACGGGAACCGTTTACTGGCTCCTTCTTTTAAAAAAGAATTGTTGTCAATTTGGAAGGAACAGGATTGAAATCCCTTCAATTCATCCATTAATTACAACTTTTATAACAATATTGTAAAAAACTAATCAATTGTAAGTAACATTTTTTCTCAATAAAGGTCTTTACTATATCAGAAACAGAAATCAAAATCTAATCGATTAATTATGGCCTTTAAAAATTTACTCGTCGGATGGAGAAATATCAGGAAAAACGGATTATTCTCTGTCATTAATATCACCGGTTTATCACTTGGAATTGCAGTTGTAACTCTGATCCTTTTCTGGGTTACAGATGAACTTAGCTACAATAAATCGTATAAAAACATCGACCGGATTTATACGGTTTTCGAACACCAGCAATATTCCGAAGGGCAGGAACTGTTTACATACTGTACACCTTTCCCTTTGAGTCAGTATTTAATGGATAATTTTCCGGATGTTAAATATGCAACTACATTCTGGATTAATGGTGAACAGCGGTTTAAAATCGGCGATAAAGCATTTAAAGAAGGCCCGGTTGTATTTGCCGGCGAGAAATTTCTCGATATATTTTCTTACGATGTAATTGAAGGTGATCCTGAGGTTTTATCAAAGCCCGATCAGATAATATTAACTGAGAAAATGGCAAATATCCTGTTTGGCGATGAACCTGCCATTGGGAAAGTCATTCAGGTTAGCGATGAAATTTCATATTCAGTTGGAGCAATCATTGCATCCACAGACAATAATTCAACCATCGATTTTGAAATAGCTTTTCCACTCGATTATATGAATAAAGCTTATGGTTCCGACTTCACCCGATGGGGGAATAACTGGCCACGGACTTCTGTTCTTCTGGCTGAAGGAACAAATATTCCGGATTTCGAAAAATCGATCACAAACTTATGTAAGGATAACGGGCAGGATAATACCACTTTACATACTTTCCCTTTTGAAAAGGAAAGGTTATATTCCTATTCAGGGAAAAACAACCGTACCCAATATGTTTACCAGTTTTTGGGAATTGCACTTATTATTATCCTTATTGCCTCAATTAATTTTATAAATCTTTCAACAGCAAGGGCTGAGACACGTCGTCCGGAGGTGGGTATCCGTAAAGTAATGGGTGCAGGGAAAGCCTCACTCCTAAGTCAATTTTTGCAGGAAAAAGGGATCATGATATTTTTAAGTATTTTATTGAGTTTTATTCTGGTTTTGATTTTTATTCCGGCGTTCCGTTCAGTCTCCGATAAGGTAATAACATTTGGTGACCTTCAGAATAAATACATGATATATATGTTGATTACTGTCGTAGTTACTGTATTGGTTTTATCAGTAGTTTACCCTTCGCTTTATCTTTCCTCATTTAATCCTGCACAGGCTATAAAACGATTTATTCCACGCAAAGGAAATATAAGCCTTAAAAATGTACTTGTTGTTTTTCAGTTTATTTTGGCTGTTGTATTGATCAGCAGTACAATCGTAATTTCAAGGCAGATAAAGTACATCCACGATTACGACCTGGGTTACGACCAGGCAAATCTAATTTATTTAAATTTGAACGGGGAAGCGAGAAATAAATATGATGCTGTTAAACAGGAAGTTTCCCAAATCCCTGGAGTAGTCGACCTGACACTCACCAACAGGCTGCCCTTTTATGGTGGAAATTCCTCCTGGGGTTTTGAATGGGATGGGAAAGACCCGGAAAATGATGTGCTGATTTGTACCATGTATGCCGATAAGGATTATTTTAAAACCATGGGAATGGATATGGCTGCAGGTAATGGATTCCCAGAATCTTACAACAAAGTAATTAATATTGAAGAATTGCCGAATCCGCAGGTAGTTTTAAACGAGGAAGCCATCAGGAGGATGAAACTGAAAGACCCAGTCGGAAAATATTTCGGGCGTTCCGGTGAGGATGTAAAAGGTATGATTGCAGGAGTAGTCAAAGATTTTCATTTTCAGTCGCTGCATGTTGGTGTTGAGCCAATGTTAATCCTTCCTCTGTTAAGCAATCCCGATTTTATAATAATCCGTGTGGCTCCTCAGAATTTTTCAGGCACTATAAATGAAATCAAATCAACCTGGGCTGGATTATTCCCTTCCACTACCTGTGAAGTAGGATTTTTTGACGACAGCATCGAATCGTTATATAATTCAGAACTGAAAATATCAGGTTTATTTAAATACTTTTCGTTTATAGCAATCTTTATTTCCTGTATCGGATTGTTCGGATTATCGCTGTTTATAATTGAACGCAGGAAAAAGGAGATTGGTGTCAGGAAGGTCAATGGCGCAAAAATAGGTGAAGTAATGATTTTGTTGAATAAAAGTTTTATCAAATGGGTAATGATCGCATTTGTACTTGCCTGCCCGATTACCTGGTTTATCATGCAACGCTGGCTCGAAAACTTTGCTTATAAGACCAATATCGGTTGGTGGGTATTTGCTTTTTCAGGAATTCTGGCTGTTAGTATTGCAATACTAACCGTATCTTATCAGTCGTGGAAAGCTGCAAGGGCAAATCCAACTGAAAGTTTAAGATATGAATGATTTGACAGTTAGCTGGTCCCGAGTACTCGGGAGAAAGCTGCAAAAGGAAATCCGGTGGAAGCTTTAAGGTACGAATGACCCTAATCCTGTAATAAAGGATTGGAATCTGATGTTACCATTCCATGCAAAAAACTTAAAACAAAGTAAATGGGATGTTATGCAAAAAAGCACGAAAGAGATTTAACCTGTGCAATTACCATAAAATTACCTTTAAACCTAATAAATGAACAAAATCGATTTTAAAACCGCTTACCGGAATATTAAAAAAAACAGAATTCTTTCGGTAATAAACATACTTGGCCTGGCAATCGGGATTACTGTCTGTTTAATTATTTATCAGTATGTTGCGTTTGAATTGAGTTATGATAAATTTAATGAAGACAGCAAACAGTTGTATAGAATTGAACGCGATCCTTTTTGCACTATTGCGCCTTCATTTGTCCCTTTGTTAAAACAGGATTTTCCTGAAATTGACTGTATCGCCAGAATAACTTCACCCTGGAATTTCAATATAAAATATGGCGATATTACATTTATGGAAGACAATGTATGTTTTGCTGAACCGGACATATTTAAAATCCTGACTTTTAAATTTATTGAAGGCAATCCTGAAAATGTTTTGGGGAAAGATCAGGTTGTAATAACAAAATCGATAGCTGAAAAATATTTTGGAGATGAAAATCCTGTAGGGAAAAAGCTGGTTGCTGACAACGAAAATACAATGACTGTTTCGGGTGTTATTGAGGATTACCCTGATAATTCTCATTTAAAGTGTGATTTTATTTGTTCCTATCTTTCGCTTCGCAATAGCGATGTAAATATCGAAAACGACTATTTTCTGGGAAACAATAACTTTTCCGACAATGTGGTTTTGGCCTACGTAAAATTCAATAAGAATAGCGATATCGGTCTGTTCAATTCAAAAATTCCTTCTTTTATCGACAGGTATATTCCGGCTGGAAAGAATGACCAGGGACAGGATATTCCTGCCAGTTCCCGGATGAATTTTACAGTCCGGCAGGTGGAAGATATTCATTTATACTCACATAAACTGAATGAGGTCAGGACAAACAGCGATATCAGTTATATTTATTTGTTTTCAGTGCTTGCTGTGCTGATTATAGCTATTGCCTGTATCAATTTTTTCAACCTTTCTACTGCAACAATCGACAAACGGTTTAATGAAACAGGAGTTAAAAAGGTTTTCGGAATAAAAAAATGTGAAATCTATTTTCAATTTATTGCTGAATCATTTTTTCTTGTACTTGCTTCAACCTTAATCGCATTGATTCTGAGTTGGTTGTTGCAGCCAGTCTTAAAATCATTTGTTGGCATAAGTATAAATTTTAAACTGATAAATCCGATTCTTTTTTATTCTTCGGTATCAGGCCTGATTATTATTTTAAGTTTTGTTACCGGTTTTGTTCCCGGGAATCATCTTGCCCGTTTAAAACCAATCAGAATGTTAAAAGAGAAATCGATATCGAAACCTGGTAAAGTGGGATACAGAAATGTGTTGGTAGTTTTTCAGTTTGTAGCTGCAATTGGGTTATTTGTCTCGACCGGAGCTATTTACAAACAAATGGATTATATAAAAAGCAAGGACCTGGGATTCGATAAAGAAAATATTGTTTTGATTCCTGCACAGGATGAAATAATAAATAACTGGAACAGTATTTATCAGCAATTGCTTTCAAATAGTAATATAAAAGAAGCTTGCCTGTCGAAAAGTACCATTGGTGGAAGATTACTTGATGACCCCGGACTACAGATTAACCTGAATGGTAGCTGGGAAAGATTTCCCGGGAAAATACCTCATATTAGAACCGACCATAACTTTTTTAAAACCTATGGCATAAAAATAATTGCCGGCCGTGATTTCGATTCAGAAATTTCAACCGATAGTGAAAGTGCTTTTATTTTAAATGAGACTGCAGTAAAACAACTCGGTATAGAAAATTATAACGATATTATCGGGAAACAAGTCGGAGGCAACGGTAAAGTAGGCAAGGTTATAGGAGTAGCAAATGATTTTAACTATGAATCTTTACATACAACCGTAATCCCGATGGTAACTTATATTTCATTAAACTCTGCAAATACTCTTTCGGTTAAAATTAACCAGGCTTCTGCCAATAGTGCAGTAAGGTACATCGAAAGCGTATTGGATGATTATTGTTCCGATTTTCAGTTTACTTACAGTTTTTTCGACAGCAGGCTGGCTGATCAGTATATTAATGAAAGTAAAATGATGTCGTTAACCGGTTTTGCCTCAGTATTGGCAATTTTTATAGCCGGGTTGGGATTGCTGGGCCTGTCGTTGTTTTTTACAGAAAGGAAAACAAAAGAAATTGGTATAAGAAAGGTAAACGGGGCCAGGGTTTCGGAGGTTGTATCATTGTTAAATAAGGATTTTATTAAATGGGTAAACATTGCATTTATAGTATCGGCACCTGTTGCATTCTTTTTAATGAATAATTGGTTAAAGAACTTTGCTTATAAAACAAATTTGAGTTGGTGGATATTTGCCTTATCGGGATTACTGGCATTGGGAATTGCACTGCTAACTGTTTCATTCCAGTCATGGAGAGCAGCCAGACGGAATCCTGTAGAAGCCTTGAGGTATGAGTAATTTCCAATTTATCAGGCAACTAACTTTTCCAAAGTTTAAAACCTTGGAAAAGGTTTGATCCCGGATGATAAAAACTGCCCTTAATTTTTTATTTCAACTCACCGAAAAACTGAAAAACAGGAGTAACGATTTCCATTTTTCCCGGTCTTCCTTACAAAAATGAATTATTATGCAGGTTCTGTTTTCCCATATAAAATGATTTTTTAAAAACCATATTTATATATTAACTAAAAGCCATGATTAAACATATTTTGAAAATTACCTGGAGAAATATTCATCGGAGTAGAATCTATACATCGATTAATATTATTGGATTAAGCCTTGGAATTACCTGTACACTTATTATTGCCTTATGGGTAAAATATGAATTGAGTTTTGATAAATTCCACGAAAATCCGCAGGATTTTTACAAGGCAGCCTTTTGTTACGAGCCACAGGATCTTCACGGGGAAACTTTGCCTCCACCTGTTGCAAAATATTTAAAAGACAACTATGCTGAGGTTAAAAATTCAACTGTTTTTTTTAAACAGGCGAATCGAAAGATTGTGTATGATAAAAACGGTTTTATGACTGATGGCGGATTTGTCGATCAATCGTTTTTTTCGATGTTTAATTTCCCCTTTCTTGTTGGCTCGCCTACCAGTGCTTTTAAAGATTACAATTCAATTGTTTTAACCAAACCATTGGCTGAAAGGATTTTTGGTGATAAAAATCCGGTAGGAGAAATAGTTGAAATTGACCTGAACGGATTACAGCAGTTCGTAGTCTCTTCATTATTAAACGAATGCCCGAAAAATTCGGATATTCAGTTTGAGTTTCTTATACCTTACAGTTTGATTTCATCTGACCTTGATACCTGGGATTTTAAAATGATGGAAACCTATGTACAACTGGTCCCCGGTAAAGATTATGAGTTTTTTAATACAAAAATTGCTGATGTTATCAGCCGTTTCAAACCCGGTTGGAACAACAAGCTTTATATCACACCTTTAACACGCTGCCATTTATACAACCTTCAAGGCGGAGGGCGGATTTATTATGTGTATATTTTTTCAGTTGTTGCTTTCCTGATTTTGGTCATTGCCACCTTTAATTTTGTAAACCTGACAATTGCCCGCGCTCATAACAGGATTAGGGAAATCGGAGTAAAACAAATTATTGGTTCGCGAAAACGGCATCTGATTATTCAGTTCCTTTTTGAGGCTCAGATTCTTTCTTTTTTCGCATTAATTATTTCTGTGGTTGTAACTGTTTTGTTTTTACCATCAGTAAACAATCTTTTGAATGTCACACTCGGGCTCCCTTTTAGTATCTTTTCAATTTCAGCCTTATTGGGATTTTCAATCGTTGCCGGATTGATTTCAGGAATTTACCCGGCATTGTTCCTTTCTTCGGTCAGGCCTCTTGATATAATGAAAAAGAATATTTCTTTATCAGGCATTTTTCAAAAACAACCTGTGAAAAACAGGTTTTCTCAAAAAGTATCCTTCAGAAGTGTTTTGGTTACCTTTCAGTTTACACTGACAATAATTTTAATTTCAGGAATTATTATCGTCCGTCAGCAGCTAAAGTATATAAGTAATAAAGATTTGGGATTTGAAAAAGAAAATGTGTTGGTCGCACAAATGCAGGGCGATTTTCAGAATAAATACAAGGTGGTTAAAGACAAACTGACTCAATCGGCAGATGTAATGAATGTTTCCACATCTTCTTCACCAATAACACAATGGGGAGCTTCGTGTGCTCCCAATTGGGAGGGGAAAGACGATGATAACATTTTTGATTTGGGTATCAATTCGGTCGATTACGATTTTAAAGAAACAATGGGATTGGAAATGTCACAGGGGAGATTTTTTTCTGAAGAATTTTTAACCGATGCATCGGAAGGATTTGTAATAAATGAAGCTGCAAAAGATGCTATGCAGTTGGATAATCCCATTGGCAAGTCCATTTCGATTTTTGAAGGTACGCCTTATGAACGAAAAGGAAAAATTATCGGTGTTGTTAAAAATATGCACACTGAATCATTGCATTCCGAAATCAGGCCATATGCTTTTACTTTCACACCGGTTGGTTCTTATATTTTTATAAAAACAAATTCAACCAATATTTCTGAAACTGTACAGAATATAAGAAATTCAATTAAAGAAATCATCCCGGATGACCCGGCAACACTCAGATTTCTTGATGATGACCTGAATGAATTGTATTTATCGGAACAAACAACCGAAAAATTAATGAAATACAGTTCGGTTATTGCAATTATTATTTCATGCCTGGGAATGTTTGGGCTGAGTTATTATGGTTCCCAATTGCGAATTAAGGAAGTTGGTCTAAGGAAAGTTAACGGAGCAAAGGTTTTTGAAGTTATTGCCATGTTAAACCGTGATTTTGTAAAATGGATAGTCATTGCTTTTTTTATTGCAGTCCCCGTAGCATGGATTATAATGCACCGCTGGCTGGAAAGTTTTGCATTCAAAACCGATCTAAGCTGGTGGATATTTGCTTTGTCCGGTTTTCTGGCATTAGGTATTGCGCTGTTTACCGTATCATATCAAACCTGGAAAGCAGCCAAAGGTAATCCGGTTGATGCTTTAAGGCACGAGTGATCAGGACTCAAAATTCAGCTTTTTCATCCAGATACTGTTTAAAAAGGTACAATAGTACCTTTTTTGACTTTACCATGTTTTTTAATATTCGGAAAATTGATTTTGTTTTCAGTTATTTATGTCAAGCCATTATATATTTGTATCTGAATATTTAAAAAATCTGGATGAAAAGGGTTTTGATCATTTCATATTACTGGCCGCCGGCAGGAGGAGTTGGTGTGCTCAGGTGTCTGAAATTTTCAAAATACCTCATGAAGTTTGGTTGGGAACCTGTTGTTTATGCTCCGTCAAACGCCAATTACCTTCTTCACGACAATTCAAATTTTAAAGATGTTGCCAGCAATATTGAAATATTAAAGCACCCGATCAGGGAACCATTCGGGCTTTATAAATTTTTAACCGGACGAAAAAAAGACGATCCCACAGATCCTGTCCATGCCAGGCACAAAACAAGTTTCCTTGATGAATTTTCAATTTGGGTGCGGGGCAATTTTTTTATCCCCGATGCACGCTGTTTATGGATAAAACCTTCGGTAAAATATTTAAGGGATTACCTGAAATTTCATCCTGTGGATGCTATTTTTACCGATGGTCCACCGCATACCAACACTATGATTGGTCAAAAACTGTCGGAAGAATTCGGCATCCCCTGGTTAGCTGATTTTCAGGATCCCTGGACTCAGGCTGATTATTACAGGTTGTATAAAATTGGTAAACAGGCTGATAAACGCCATAAACAGATGGAACAAAAGGTTTTCGCATCGGCAAATAAAATTACCACAGCCAGCCCTTCATGGGCCAAGGACCTGGAAAAAATAGGGGCTTGTAATGTTGGTGTTTTATATTATGGTTACGATGAAGACGATTTTAGTGGAATTGAACAGTCTGTGGATGCTGATTTTACAATTACTCATGCAGGCTTATTCAGTCGCGACAGAAATCCGGAGACTTTCTTCAGGGTTTTGTCTGAACTAAAAAATGAACTTCCCGGATTCGGTGAAAAATTGAAACTCAATTTTTTTGGTTTTACTGATGTATTGGTGAAGAACACATTGATTCAATTCGGGCTTGAGAGAAATCTTCTTCATGAAGGTCCCATTAAACGACGGGAAGTTATCAATAAAATAATGAATTCGCACATTTTACTCCTTCCTTTAAACAAGGCTGAAAACGTCCTTGGCAGGATTCCAGGTAAGTTCTACGAATACCTTCGGGCTAAACGGCCTGTCCTTTGCCTGGGACCCGAAAATTCGGATGTCGGACAAATGATCAAAGAATTTAATTCGGGAAAATGTTGCAGTTACGATGATACTGAAGCCATTAAAACTTTTATAAAAAACAGGTACGAACTGTTCCTTGAAGGGAAGAATTTTATTTCAGCCGGGAATTTTGAAAAATTTTCGATTGAAATCCAGACCAGTGTACTTGCCGGACTTTTAAACCAAATTACCAACCATGGCTAAGGCATTTTGTTTTATCGACGACCAGCAGGGGCGCGATGTCGAACTGTTGATACCATTGGTTTATTATGCTGAAAAATATCTGAATTGTCAGGTCAGTTTTAAATTTATATGGGACATTTTTGCCATCTACAGGGAACACCCCGACATAGTAATACTGGCAAATACAATTGGGTCGAAATGGATTTTTCAGGTGGCAAAATATGCGCATGAACAAAACATTACTGTGTTTGCCCTTATTTCGGAGGGCAATTTCAGGACAAACGGGACTTTCGATTACTGGGGCTATAATACCGATAAAAATTTTTTTCAGGAATACGTTTGCCTCTGGTCTGAACGAACCAGGGATTTTTTTATCGAAAAACTCTCTGACTTTTCACACAAAATGGTTTTAACAGGAGCCACTGGTTTCGATAGGTACCGGATTTATCAATTCCCATCAAAAAAAGAATTCCTTCAAAAAAAAGGTTTGGATCATTTTCAGAAAGTTGTAGGTTATGCAGGCTGGGCATTTGGCAAATTATATAGTGAAATAGGGAGGCAGGAGTTGAAATACTTCATGAATGACAAACCCGAAACCTGGGAGGAATGGGTCGAATCGCAAAGACTGGCTGTGGAAAGTATCCTTCGCCAACTCATTGAAAAAAACAGCGACACACTTTTTATCCTCAAAGTACATCCAAATGAAACACATCCGCATATAACTGTCGAAAGTCCAAATGAGATGTACCGGCTTAAGAATTATCCCAATGTTTTATACCTGAAGGATGAAGAACCAATTCATGACCTGATTGCTGTTTCCGATATTTGGACAGGTTTTGAAACAACCACGGCAATTGAGGCATGGATGCTTGGCAAACAAACGTTGCTGATTAATCCTGATACTGATTTTAACCGCGATATAACTTATAAAGGATCGGTGGTTGCGAGAACCTACGAACAGGCCCAATCGTATTTTGATGAATTTTATAAAAACGGGAAAATCAATGAATTTTTCAGCAACGAAAAAATTAAACTTAGGAAATCGATTATAAAAGACACCATTGGATTTGATGATGGATTGAATCATTTGCGGGCTGCTTACTACCTGAAAAAATCGTTAGATAAAAGCAGGCAAAAAGTAATTCATCCAAAGTTCAGGCTGAAGTATCTCCTTCGAAGCCTTGAGCAATATATCGGAAGTATTTTTTATTATAGACCACTTTTCCTGCTTTTGCCAAAGTTCAAAAAAACAACCTGGATTTTCGACAGGTGCAAACTGAAAAATATTGAGGTTTTAAAAGAAACGTACTATCCTTTCCTTGATAGATTTTATAAAGAAAAGAGATTAGACAGCCGGGAAGCACAGGCAAAATTCTGGAAGGAATTTTTACCTTAAAGATTAAAATTTAAACTTTGGAAGTAATCTCTGGAAATGTTAGGATTATTCCTAATTTTATTGAATAAAAAACCATATATATGCTCAATTATAAATCGGTTTTAATAACCGGAGGGACTGGTTCATTCGGTAGAAAGTTTGTTGAAACAGTCCTTGCTAAATATCCGGAAATTAAAAGGATTGTCATATTTTCCCGTGATGAGATGAAACAATTCGAAATGCGGCAGGAATACCCGGTTTCCCACTATCCGCAATTTCGTTTTTTTATTGGCGATGTGCGCGATGCAGCACGTTTAAGGAGAGCTTGCGAAGGCGTTGATATCATTATCCATGCAGCTGCCCTCAAACAGGTTGATACTGCTGAATATAATCCTGACGAATGTATAAAGACCAATGTGCAGGGTGCGCAAAATGTTATTGATGCTGCTCTGGCTGTAAACGCAAAAAATATAGTTGCTTTATCAACAGATAAAGCTTGTGCCCCAATCAGCTTATACGGCGCCACAAAATTGGTTTCCGATAAATTATTCATAGCTGCCAACAACATGAGAGGCAATCGCAACATCCGTTTTTGCGCTGTCAGATATGGTAATGTACTGGGATCAAGGGGATCGGTTGTCCCTTTTTTTATTCAGAAACGAAATGAAGGCATAATTCCAATTACACATCCTGATATGACCCGTTTTAACATTTCACTTCAGGCTGGTGTCGATATGGTTTTGTATGCCATAGAAAATCAGATGGGCGGTGAAATATTTGTGCCGAAAATTCCGTCGTATAAAATAACCGACCTAGCCAAAGCTGTTGCTCCTTCATGCAAAACCAAAATTGTAGGTATCAGGCCCGGTGAAAAACTGAATGAAGAATTGATAACTGAAAGTGATGCTCCATATACCATCGACCTTGGTAAATATTATTCAATCATTCCGGCAGTTTCGTATTACCACACCAAGGAGGATTATTTAAAACACCATCAGGCAACTATTGTCCCCCCCGGATTCAAATATAATTCGGCAACCAATATGCAATGGGAAACGGTGGAATCCATCAGGGAAGCTGTTATAAACCACCTCGATCCAAATTTTAAACCAATCTGAAATGCACCGGATACCTTACGGAAAACAAAATATTACAGAAGAAGATATTCAAACAGTTGTGGATGTCCTGCGATCGGATTACCTGACACAGGGACCAAAAATTGCCGAATTTGAAGCTGCCTTTGCCAAATACATCGGATGCAAATATGCAGTGGCAGTTTCGCATGGTACTGCCGCCCTTCACATGGCTGCCCTATCTGCCGGCATTCAGCCTGGCGATAAGGTTATCACTACACCGGTTACTTTTGTCGCTACTGCTAATTGTATTCGGTTTTGCGATGGTGAAGTAATTTTTTCGGATATTGACCCACAAACTTATATCCTCGATATTGATAAAGTAAGAAAGCTCTTAAAAAATTCACCGGCAGGTACTTACAAGGCAATAATCCTTGTCGATTTTGCAGGTTACCCTATGGATATGGAAGCCTTCAGAGATTTAGCCGATGAATTCGGGCTGAAAATCATTGAAGATGCAGCCCATGCCCCCGGTGGTTGGTTTAACGATAGGTCAGGCATAAAACAGAATTGTGGTAATGGCAGGTTTGCCGACCTGGCAATATTCTCATTCCATCCGATAAAACATATTGCTACCGGCGAAGGTGGGATGATTACTACAAACGACGAAAAGTTATACCAATGCCTGCGTAATTTACGGACACACGGAATTCAACAGATTCCTGAAAAAGAACAGTTCAACCATAATGTCTGGTATTACGAAATGCAGGAACTGGGGTACAATTATCGCCTCACCGATATTCAGGCTGCTCTTGGGATTAGCCAGCTTAATAGGGCAAAAAAGGGGCTTGAGAAACGAAAGGAAATTATTTCTGTTTATAAGGAGGCTTTTTCGGGAGCGAAGTTTATCATTCGTCAGCCCGGAAATATACCTGGTCACGCTTATCATCTTTATGTGGTTGAAGTTGAAAACAGAGACGGTCTGATCAAACATCTGAGGAATAAAAGCATTATGGCACAGGTACACTACATCCCGGTGCATCTGATGCCATATTATCAGAATCTTGGCTGGAAAAAAGGCGATTTCCCTGTTGCTGAAAACTATTATAAACACTGCCTGAGCCTGCCGGTTTACCCGACACTTACAGAGAAAGAGCAGGCTTATGTCATTAAAAATGTAAAAGAATTTTATGAATAATCTGGCAATCATCCCGGCACGTGGCGGAAGTAAACGGATTCCCAGGAAGAATATCAGAGATTTTATTGGGAAACCGGTTATCTCGTATCCGATTGAAACTGCTCTGAAAAGCAGGTTGTTTGAGGAAGTAATGGTTTCAACTGATGACACTGAGATTGCTGAAATTGCAACCCGTTTCGGTGCTAAAGTGCCGTTTATAAGGTCAGCTAAAAACTCTGACGACTTTGCACCGCTGTTCAGTGTGGTTATTGAAGTGGTTGAATGGTACGGATTGGCAGGAAAAGTCTTCGATGCAGTTTGCTGCATTTTCCCCACAGCGGCGCTTATTTTGGTGAGCCGGTTGGAGGAAGCTTATAGTAAAATGATAGAAGAAAAGTTAGATTCGGTTTGCCCGGTAGTGGCATTTTCACATCCTGTGCAGCGGGCATTGGAAATAACTTCAAATAATAAACTCCGGATGATATTTCCTGAGAACCTGATAACTCGCAGCCAGGATCTTCTTCCGGTTTACCACGATTCCGGCGCATTTGTCTGGGTGAAAAGCGAAGCACTTTTACATGAAAAAACACTTCTGTGTGAAAACGGGGGAGCAATAGTATTACCTCAAACGGAAGTACAGGACATTGATTCAGAATCGGACTGGCAATTGGCTGAAGTGAAGTACAGGATTCTGAACAGGCTGGTTTAAAAAAAAAGGGCAAATGGAAGCAGTAAATAAATATGAGCAGGCAATAAAAGCCAACTTGCAAATCGGGGATTATTCGCTTGTGCCTTTGCTGGAACAGGATATTTTTTTAATCAAGGAATGGAGAAATGATCAAATTGATGTACTTCGCCAAAAACAGAAACTTTCGAACAAAGAACAATCACATTTCTTCAGGAATGTAGTAATGCCATCATTTTCGGAACCGGAACCAAAGCTTATGCTTTTTAGTTTTCTGTACAAGAATCGTTGCATCGGATATGGAGGATTAACAAACATCGACTGGCAGGCACAACGGGCAGAGCTCTCTTTCCTACTTGAAACAAGCCGGGCCTGCAATTCTTCAGTATACAGAAATGAGTTTTCAATTTTTCTGAACCTGATTAAAAAAGCGGCATTTCAGGGATTACAGTTAAACCGCATTTTTACAGAAACCTACGATATTCGTCCTCTTCATATCGATATTCTTGAAAAGAACGGTTTTAATTCCGAAGGACGGATGAGAGGGCATGTGCGGGTAAACGGGCAGTTTACCGATTCAATAATTCACGGATTTTTAAAAGATCAGTATGTTGCTGAATAATAAACGGGTGTTTGTAAGCGGAGGTGCCGGGGTCATCGGACAGGAATTATGTCCGTTGTTATTATCGATGGGAGCGGTTGTAATGGTTGGTGATCTGAAATCCCGCCCTCTTGGCTGGGATGGTGCTATCATTTATCGCCAGGGCGATTTGAATAAAATGTCCAAATCTGAAATAGAATCGTTTAAACCTGAAATATTCATCCACCTGGCGGCTACCTTCGAACGTTCGGAAGAAAGTTATGGTTTTTGGGAAGAAAACTTTATGCACAATATCAGATTGAGCCACCATTTAACAGAAATAATGAAGGATTTGCCATCGCTCAGGCGGGTTGTTTTTGCATCAAGTTACCTTGTTTATGACCCGCAACTCTACCAGTTTGAAGTTCCCCAGGAAAAACCTTACAGCCTGAAAGAAACCGATCCGGTGTTTCCGAGGAATCTGACGGGAATGGCGAAATTTGCACATGAAATTGAATGGCGGTTCCTTGAAAAATTCAGGAAAGATTCTGTTTCATTTGTAAGTGCCCGGATTTTCAGGGGCTATGGCAAAGGTTCACGTTGCATTATTTCACGCTGGATAAGGGAGTTGCTTCGGAACAAAGAAATTTCAGTTTTCAGGGGAGAAGGTATTTTTGATTACATCTATGCCGGTGATGTTGCAAAAGGATTGATTTTACTTACCGAAAATGATAAATTCAGCGGTGCCGTAAATTTAGGGACAGGCAAGGCACGCCGTGTTTCCGATGTTCTCAATATCATGAAAAGGCATTTTCCGGAAATGCATTACTCAGAAAGTTGTTCCGATATTCCATACGAGGCTTCCCAGGCTGACATGTCGCTTTTTGAAGATGTAACCGGATGGCTTCCTGAACGAAAAATTGAAGAAACAATTCCTGAGATAATTGCCTTTGAAAAAGAAAATACAGCAAAAGAACCACTTCCATTTAATGTTTTAGTAACAAGTATTTCCCAAAAAATTCCTATGTTGAAGGCTGTACGTAAAGCCTGCGAAAAATCTGGATTGGGGATAAAATTATTTGGCGGCGATACGAATCCGGATAGCATTGGAAAATATTTTATTGATTTTTTCTGGGCTATGCCACCTACCAATGAATTGAGAGTTGAGCAAATTGTTGATTTCAGTTTGAAAAATAACATCAGAGTGATCATCCCTTCACGTGACGGAGAACTTCAGTTTTGGGCATCCATTAAAGAAAAACTGGGTGGTTATGGAATTGTAGTGATGATATCAGGTCTGGAAGGTGTAAATTTCTGTAACGACAAACTTCTGTTCAGCCAAAAATTAAACAAGGCAGGATTCCCTGGAATTCCTTCATCGCTTTCAGCAAATGATATTACTTCGGAGTCGGTAGTTGTTAAAGAGAGGTTTGGCGCAGGTTCAGAGAATATTTTATTGAATATTTCTAAAGAAACCGCCGGGCAACAAGCTGAACATTTTGAAATGCCAATTTTTCAGCCTTTTATAAAGGGTAATGAATTCAGTATCGATGTTTATATTGATAAAAATATCCGGGCAAAAGGTGCAGTTGCACGAATGAGAGATAAAATTATTAAAGGCGAATCGCAGGTTACGACTACCGTGTCGAAGCCAGGGCTTGAAAAATTATGCTGTGAAGTTGCTGAATTTCTGAAGTTATACGGACATGTGATTTTTCAGGCAATAGAAAAGCCGGATGGTCAATTTTCTCTCATTGAATGTAACTGCCGGTTCGGGGGTGCTTCAACGCTGAGCATTGCTGCCGGGCTCGACTCGTTTTACTGGTTCCTGCTTGAAGCGTCAGGTGTGAATATTACCACCTATCCTTTTATCCGTTCGGCAATTGAAAAAAAACAGATACGTTATCCTGAGGATTTTGTAATTATCACCGAGTTATGAAAATATCATCGTTCGATTTTGAAAAAAACACAAAAACGTTAATCGTTGCTGAACTTTCTGCCAACCACAACCAAAAGTTTGAACTGGCACTTGAAACCATCAGGGCAGCAAAACGTGCCGGTGCCGATGCCATTAAATTCCAAACCTACACTCCAGATACAATAACCATCGATTGCGATAACAAATACTTCCGCGATTTACTGAAAGGTACAATCTGGGAAGGGAAGAAATTTTACGATTTATATAAAACCGCTTTTACTCCCTGGGAATGGCATGAAGATTTGTTCCACACAGCAGAGGAAGAAGGGCTGATCTGTTTTTCCTCTCCATTCGATAAAACGGCAGTCGATTTCCTCGAACAGTTTGATCCCCCGGCATACAAAATTGCTTCGTTCGAAATTTGTGATATTCCCCTGATTGAATATACTGCAGGAAAGGGAAGGCCAATTATTATTTCGACCGGGATTGCCTTACCCGAAGATATTGAACTGGCAGTTAAAACCTGCCGTGGTGTTGGCAACAATGACATTGTTTTATTAAAATGTACTTCGTCATACCCGGCGCCAATTGAAGAGGCAAACCTTTTAACATTACCCGATATGAAAAAACGATTTCAGGTTGAAGTCGGCTTATCAGATCATACGTCAGGTATTGTTGCACCCGTTGTTGCAGTTTCGCTTGGAGCACGGATCATTGAAAAACATTTTATCCTCGACAAATCCATTTCCAGTCCCGATGCCGCTTTTTCTCTTGATGAAAAGGATTTCTCAGAAATGGTCAGGGCTGTCAGGCAGGCAGAGTTGGCACTAGGGGAGGTTGAATATAAACTTTCGGAAATAGTTCATGAAAACCGCAGGTTTGGGCGCTCGCTTTTTGTCATTAAAGACATAAAAAAAGGCGAAGTTTTTACAGAGGAAAACATAAAACCGATCCGCCCTTTTTTCGGGATGCATCCGAAGTTTTTAAAAGAAATAATCGGAACTAAAGCAGGGAAAGACTATCAAAGGGGCGAGCCATTTTTTCTTTAAGCTCTGTTTTGTTATTCAGATTCTGGGAAAATTATTTGATATTTTTTACATTCGTTTCAATTCGGCAAAAATGCATGCAGCATGAATAAATTCAAAATAAAACCTTCGAAAAAAATCAGGCAAATTTTAACCATTGTCCTCCTTTTTATTATTGTTTCATTTTCCTATTTTCCCGCCTGCCTCGAAAATAAAGTGCTGGATGCCAGCGATTATAACACTTTTTCGGGGACATCAAAAGAACTGAAAGATTTTAAGGAATCAACCGGGAATGAGGCACTTTGGACAAACAGCTTGTTTGGGGGAATGCCGGCTTACCTGATCCTTACCAATTACGAAGGGAATATTTTTCAACCTTACTTTAATTTACTCAGTAAAATTCCAAAACCTGTAAATTACATCATTGTCAATTTCTGCGTTTTTTTCCTGATGGCTTTAATTTTCGGAGCAAATCCGTGGATCAGTTTTGCCGGTGCGCTTGCCTATGGATTTTCAACGTTTACATTTATTTTCCTTGCCGAAGGGCATATCACCAAAATGCAGTCTGTTTCCTATTTTCCCATGCTGATCGCCGGAATTTACCTTGCCTTCAACAAGAATAAATTAACTGGTGGTTTGCTCACCGCAATTGGATTAACATTAATCCTTTCGGTTAACCATGCCCAAATGACTTATTATGCAGCTTTTATGGCTTTTATTATGGGTATAACCTATTTTATTTATGCCATAAAAGAAAATGTAATAGCCGATTTTTTTAAGAGTGCCGGAATTTTGTTAGCGGCTGTTGTTTTTGCAACAGGTATTAGTTTCGGTCCCATTTTAAATACATATAAATACAGCAAATATTCGACCCGGGGAAAAACAAACGTCCCTATAAAAAATTATGACCAGCCCGCGGGGCTGAACAGCGATTATATACTCGATTTCAGTTACGACCCCGGGGAAGCAGTTACTGCTTTTATCCCGCGGTTCAGGGGAGGCAGTATTACCGAACCGCTCGATGAAAATTCAGAAACTTTCCGAATTATGGAAGCGGACCAGGGGAAAGGGCAGGCTGTTAAACTGATTAAAAGTTCACCTGTTTACTGGGGTTGCCAGCCCATGTCGAGAGGGCCGTTTTATTTCGGGGCAGTACTTTGTTATCTTTTTGTATTCGGTCTTTTTATTGTGAAAGGAAAAGAAAAATGGTGGATTGTTTCTGTTGTGGTTATTTCATTCCTGTTGTCATTTGGGAAAAACATCCCTTTCCTTGCCGATTTTATGATTAAGTATTTCCCGGGCTATAACAAATTCAGGGCAGTTACAAACATTGTGGTTATCCAGCATTTTGCCATGGCTCTGATGGGTGTCCTCGCTGTGAAAGAAATTTTTCAGCAAAAAATTGATCCCAAAAAACTTATTAAAGCACTTAAAATTTCTTTTGCCATTGTTGGTGGATTTGCATTGCTGTTTGCAATTTTACCCGCTCTGGGCGGGAGTTTCCGAACCGATGCTGATATTGAACTTATCGACGCTGGATGGCCTCAGCAATACATTGAAGCTTTGGTTTCCGACCGCAAATCCATCCTCAGAGCTGATGCTTTTAGGTCATTTGTTTTTGTTTCACTGGCAGTTGCAGGGATTTGGGCTTTTGCTGTTAAAAAGCTAAAAGCTGTTTATGCATTGGGATTGTGGATTATCCTGATAGTTACCGACCTGTGGATTGTGGATAAAAAATATCTGAACAATAATTCTTTTGTCTCCCGGAAACGTGCCGAAGTTACATTCCCCCCCACTGAAGCTGATAAATTTATCCTTAAAGATAAAGATCCGAATTACCGGGTACTGAACCTAAGCCTCGAACCATTTACCGATGCTTCAACATCTTACTATCATAAGTCGGTAGGAGGAAACAACGGCGCAAAACTCAGGCGCTACCATGAGATGATTTATTACAACATCTCACGTGAAATTCAGGATATAATAGAGCAACTCGAAGGCATAAAAACAGAAGCGGAACTGGATACATTACTTTCCAGCCTGAATTCCATTAATATGCTCAACACAAGATACATTATTTTCAATCCAGATGTACAGCCGATTATTAATAGATTTGCGCTTGGCAACGCCTGGTTTGCAGGAAATTACAGGTTAAAAGACAGTGCTGAAGAAGAGGTTCGTTCGATTAAAGATTTAAAAATTACCCAAGAAGCAGTGGTCAGTAGTGAATATAAAAAATACCTTTCCGGGAAAACTTTTACAAAAGATGATCAGGCCTTAATAAAACTGGAATCATATGCCCCAAATAAACTGGTTTATCATTCGGAAAGCAAGTCGGAACAGTTGGCTGTTTTTTCTGAGATTTATTACCCTGAAGGATGGATTGCAAAAATTGACAATGTTGAAGCATCATGTTTCAGGGCAAATTATATTTTCAGATCGATGATAATACCTGCCGGGAGCCATGAAATTGTATTCGAATTTAATCCTCAGTCATATAAAACAGGGAATGCTGTCTCGCTCACTTCTTCAGTCTTATTGATTATCGCTGTTATCGGAGTGGTTCTGTTCGAAATAAAGAAAAAGAAAAAAACCGGCCTGAAAAAACTATCAGACAAATAACAAAAAATTTAACTGCTATGAATAACATCCGTTTAAATATATTTACATCAGGGTTTAAGAATAAAAAGAGTTCTTTTCTATTAGCGGTATTCATATTAATCATTTTTATCGGTCAGTCCGTTTTATCTCATTCGAAAGAAGTGTCTTCGGCAAATACAACAGCCATTGAAAAAACGGAAACCTGCCGGTCTAATCCAAAACATGCATACCAGGTGTTTGTACCATCGGTAAGGCAGGATGAAAATCAGTTGCCTCTGCTTGTATTGATTGATCCCCATGGTGATGGGAAACTGGCAGTTGACCGGTTTAAAGAGGCCGCACAAAAATACCGGGTTATTGTAGTTGGTTCAAACCTGATCAAAAATAACGATCCTGATTATTTGAGTGAACTTGATGAATTGATTGCTGACGTAAAAAGCCGTTACCCTGCCGGTGACTTGCTCTTTACCGGAGGTTTTTCAGGTGGTGCCCGCATGGCACTATCCTATGCCGTTGGTCATAAAACCAATGGCGTTTTGGCATATGGGGCTCTGGCACAAAATAACGAAATTGATGCTTTAACGTGCAGGGTGATGTGTCTGATCGGGATAGAGGATTTTAATTTTATTGAAGCTGCACCTTTTGTATTAAATCCAATGGCTATTCCTTCTAATCTTGCAATTGAGTTAACAGAGGCTACTCATGAATGGCCTGAAAGAGAGCAACTCAGCCAGGCTTTTGGCAATCTGATCCTTTCGGTTATGCCTCCGGGGACATTGGCTGAAAAAAAACAATATGTAAAAGAATATGTTGATGAAGAAATCAAACGGGCAGGGGAGTTTGAAATAAACGGAGAATACCTTCAGGCAATGTTAGTCCTCCACAATATGATGAGCAATGCATATTTTAACCATGAAAAAGATTTTATGTCGCTTGCCGATGTAATTTCAAATAAATCGGAATTTCAAAATCAGGTAGCTGAACTCGATAAAAATGTTCGGTTTGAAGTTAAGGTGAGAAACAGTTATTTAAATGCAATGACTCAAAAAGATTCAACATGGTGGAAGTCTGAAACAGATATACTCAAAACAAAAATAAGTGAAGAAAAAAATGAATTTGCCCTGCATACTTACAAAAGGATAAAAGGATTCCTCGGAATAGCCTGTTACTCGTTAAGCAACCGTTATATCGAGG
>JAFGGF010000233.1 GCA_016930735.1 Prolixibacteraceae bacterium | reverse complement strand
ATTTAAAATCAGATGCTTCATATTCAAACGGCTCTTTTTTTAACCGGCTGGTAACGATACCTGTAACAACCTGATCGTTTTCCTGAATACCGGAAACTGACACCTCAGATTTAAACCAGTATTTTCCAGGATAAATTGAAATGTGTTCATCGGCTGTTAGTGAGTCGCCGTTAACATCCCAGCCACCATAAACCAGGTCAAAAACAGAACGCACCGGTCCTTCTGCCCTTTTTACATATTCATATTGTTTTGTTGATCCCAACCGATACAGCCAATCATTCCGCATTAAAGCAATACCGCCCGAACCCAGTGAACTTCCGCAATGAAGGATATCCATTCCCCAATCAGCGAGGGTATGATAATCACCCATTTCAGGAGTACCGATTTTATCAATAATCATTTCAGGTTTTAACTTGCCATAAAGATCTTTGACATTCCGGCAATCAAAATAAACACGGAAAGCCATTTTATCATTTTCCCAGCAAACACTTTCTCCCTGCGCAATAATCTCGAAACCATCATCGCAGCTGGGTGCAAAATATTCGTCTACTTCTTTATAAGTTCCATCATCCTGAAGGATTCCTAATCTCAGGTTAGTCCGTTTTTCAAATTCAGGATATTCTTCCTGATTCAAAAAAACTACTTCCACTGTTTTGGTTTCACTGGGTTCAAAATCAAGGAGGAAAACAGCTTCATCCCATTTACCATCCTGATCCAGGTCATCTGCCTGACACGGAATATAATTGTTTTCAACTTTAAAAGCCGGGACTTTATTTTCGGGAATATGAAACCGTTCAGCAAGTTCTTTGTATTTAAGAATAATAACCTCATCAGTCCTTAGAGTATCCAAAGGATTTGTTATAGACAAAGAATTATTATTTGAACATGAAACTGCCCAGTATGCAACTACTAAAATAAACAATAAATTTTTCTTGCTCATTTCATCGCTTTATTCAGGGATGTCGTTTTCACCTTTAACATAACCGAAGTTGGCAAGTATTCCACCATCGACGTAAAGAACATGCCCGTTTACAAAATTGCTTGCTTTCGATGCCAGGAACAAGGCTGCATTTCCTACATCTTCAGGTTCACCCCATCTGCCGGCTGGAGTCCGGGTCATAACAAGGTCGTTAAACGGATGCCCTCCTTCACGTATCGGAGCAGTTTGCGCAGTTGCAATATAACCCGGACCAATACCGTTAATCTGAATATTGTATTTTGCCCATTCGCAACACATATTGGCTGTGAGCAGTTTTAAACCTCCTTTTGCCGAAGCATAGGCTGAAACCGAATTCCGCCCGTAAACACTCATCATTGAACACATATTGATTACTTTCCCTTCACGTTTTTTAATCATCGAAGGGACGACTCTTTTAGAAACTATCAACGGAGCAACCAAATCCACATCAATTACCTGTTTGTAATCCGAAACTTTCATTTCGAGAATGGGAATCCGCTTGATTATACCGGCATTATTTACCAGGATGCCTATTTCGCCAACTTCCTTTTCAATAATTGAAATTCCCCGGTCAACATCGGCTTCATCGGTAACATCAAATTTTACAGTAAATACATCTATTCCGTTTTCAGCATATTCTTTTTTACACAATTCCAGTTTCTCTTCGGAAATGTCGTTAACACAAATTTTTGCACCTGACTTACCTAAAGTAATACCGATTGCCATCCCAATCCCATGAGTTCCGCCGGTAATCAGTGCAATTTTACCTTTCAGGTTAAATAATTCTTCCATCATGTTATTTTATTTAAGTTCATTGGGTTGAAAAATATCCATATCGGTATAATCAAGGTTTTCACCTGCCATTCCCCAGATAAAAATATAGTTGCTGGTTCCGGCAGCAGAATGGATTGACCAGCTAGGTGAAATCACAGCCTGTTCATTATGCATCCAGATATGGCGGGTTTCCTGAGGTTGCCCCATAAAATGACAAACTGCCTGTCCTTCAGGAACATCAAAGTAGAAATATACTTCATTTCTTCTACCGTGGGTGTGAGCCGGCATGGTATTCCAGATACTTCCGGGCTTTAATTCCGTCATCCCCATCTGAAGCTGGCATGTATCGATAACCGTATTTATTAAAAGTTGATTAATATCCCTTAGGTTTGAAGTTTCCGGGCTTCCCATGTGAAGTACATTTGCATCGGCCATGGTAACATGCCGTACCGGAAATTCTTTGTGTGCCGGTGCTGAATTTATATAAAAATGAGCAGGATTTGAAGTATCATCTGACTTAAAAACCACTTCCTTACTACCTTTTCCGATATAAATGGCATCCTTAAAATTCATTTTATATTCGGTTCCGTCAACGATAACAGAACCCGGACCTGCAACACTGATAACACCGACCTCGCGGCGTTCGCAAAAATAAGATGCCTTCAGGCTTTCAACAGTCTCAAGTTTAAGAGGTTCTGTTGTTGGAACAGCACCGCCTACAATATACCGGTCAATCAGTGTGTGCACCAGCCTGATTTTTCCTTCTTCCATTACTTTTTCAACAAGGAATTCTTTCCGTATCCTTTCCGTATCATAGGTTTTAAAATCGTCGGGATGATACGCATACCTTTCTTCGAAAATAATTGCCATAACTTACTTCTTATTTATTGATTCAAATTTTCTTTTTAAAGCCTCAACATAATAATAATCGGCATAATTCATTGCCACATCAATTTCACTGTTTCCAGGCTTGTTTCCTACAGAATGCATCAATAGGAATCCACCGTTTTCACCGTTTGTAGCCCTGTATTTCACAGAGGTTAATGAATCGGTAATTTTTTCAGCAATATCCAGGTAATTACTTCCATCTGTAGCAAAACTGCTTAATTCATATAATGCTGAAGCAGTAACAGCTGCTGCTGAAGCATCGCGTTCGGTATTTGGCACATCAGGGTCATTGTAATCCCAGTAAGAAACATAATCTTCCGGAAGGTTTCTTATAATATAATCAGCAATTTTCTGTGCTGCTTCAAGGTATTCCGGATTCTGTGTTTCACGATAACACATAGTAAATCCGTATAATCCCCAGGCCTGTCCCCTGCCCCACGAAGATTCATCGCTGAATCCCTGATATGTAACTTTCGAAAGCACTTCCCCGGTCAATGTATCATAATCAACAACATGGTAGGAGCTCATATTTTCCCTAAAATGATTCTTTAAAGTTGTGTTGGCATGAGTTATAGCAACATCCCTGTATTTTGAATCACCTGTTTCTTTGGATGCCCAGAACAGCATTTCAAGGTTCATCATGTTATCAACTATTACAGGAAACTGCCACTTATCATTCCAGTCCCACGATTTAATACTTCCGACAGTTGGATTAAATCTTGTTATCAGCGATTCAGCAGCCTGCAGAACTACTTTTTTATATTCGGGATCGACAGTAAGTCTATAGGCCTGGCCATAACTGTTATTTACCATAAATCCCAGGTCGTGGGTTCCGGTGTTAAACTGAAATCCTTCCAGCTTCACCGTATTTTTAACAGCTTGCTCTTTCCAGTATTCATCACCTGTTTCTTCATACATATACCAGAAAGTGCCTGCCGGAAAACCAGAGGTCCAGTCGTCTTTCCCAACCATCTGGTATCCGGTTTCCTCCTTGTATGAACGGGGAACTTTATCTTCGGGAATACGTTCTGCCAGTACTTTTAATTGTTCAGAAAGAGAGTCAATTAAAACCTTTTTTTGATTATCGGTGGAAGTCTGGCATGAACAGAGTAAAATTATTCCAAGAAAAAATAAAATCAGTTTGTACATTTTTATAAAGTTTAAATTAGAGATCATATTCAATACAAATATAGCCGGAATTTATTTTATTTGCAATCGATTGCATTGGTATTGATTTTTTTTAACTTTAAAGTCAAATTTTAGCTTAATATGGATCAGAAACCGGAAACAACAATTCACGATATTGCAAGAAAACTAAATATTTCTGCATCTACAGTATCCAGGGCATTAAAAGATAATCCTCTTATAAGTGAGAAAACAAGGGAACTAATTAAAAAAACGGCTTTGGAAATGGGATACCGTCCAAATATAATTGCTGCCAGTTTCCGCACAAAAAAGACCAATACAATCGGTGTAATTGTTCCATTGATAAACCGGCATTTCTTTTCCTCTGTAATAAGCGGAATTGAAGAAGTTGCATATAGCGAGGGCTTTACAGTTACAATATCACAGTCGAATGATAAATATAGAAAGGAGGTTTATATTACCCAATCACTGTTTTCGAACAGGGTTGACGGCCTAATCCTTTCAATTGGAATGGAAACTCTTGATACCAGCCACCTTAAATTATTTTCAGATAAAAATATTCCTCTGATATTTTTTGACCGGCCGGCAAAAGATATCAAAGCACATAAAATTGTTGTTGATGATTTTAAGGGTGGCTATAAAGCAACCAGGCACCTTGTAGAGCAGGGATACAAAAGAATTGCACACATTGGCGGCCCCTTGAACCTCTCTATTTACAGGGACCGGTTGGAGGGTTATTTAAAAGCTTTGGAGGATTCAGGTATGAAAGCCGATAAAAATTTAATTATTCACAACAGCCTTACCCGGGATGATGGTACAAATTCAATAAATACATTGATGAAAAATTCAATTTCTCCGGATGCTGTTTTCTGTGCCAATGATACATCAGCGCTAAGTGTTATTATTTACATTCAAAACTCAGGAATTAAAATTCCGGAAGAATTCGGGGTCGTCGGTTTTAGCAATGAACCATTTTCAGAAGTTGTTACACCTTCAATCAGTACGATAAAACAACCGGGATTCGAAATGGGGAAAATTGCAGGTGAATTGTTGATTGACCAGATCAATGGGAAACACAAACAAACCGATTTCAGGACCATTGTTATGCCAACTGAATTAATTATCCGCAATTCATCAAAAAGGAAAAGCCTGTAGGCAATCTCTTTAAATAATTGTAGCTTTGAAATTGAAAAAAACAAAGAATGAGTAATCTTGTTACCGATATTCTGCTACCAAAAACCGGTCTGAAATTACATGTAGGATTATTTTTCGGGACATTTAATCCAATACATTCAGGGCATATGGTTATTGCCAATTACCTGGTTGAATTTACTGAAATTAACCAATTGTGGTTTGTGGTTTCGCCACAAAGCCCATTCAAAAAAAAGAACAACTTACTCGACGATTTTCAAAGGCTGGAGCTTGTCCACAGGGCTATCGGCAACGACTCCAGGTTCAGGGCATCAAATACTGAATTCAATTTACCAAAACCTTCTTACACCATAGACACACTTACCTATCTGAAAGAACAATACCCTGATTACAGGTTTTCTCTTATAATGGGTTCAGATAACCTGGAAAATTTTCATAAGTGGAAAAATTATAAAACAATAATTGAAAACTACGGAATCATCGTTTATCCACGCCCCGGATTCGACCGTAAAAAAGTGATATCCTTTAAAAACATTACAATTACCGATGCACCTCTGATTGAAATCTCATCCACATTTATCAGAAAGGCAATTGCGGACGGAAAAGATATCAGGCATTTCCTGCCTCCCAAATCATGGGAATACTTGGATGAGATGAATTTCTACAAAAAATAATATTGTTAAAAAATCCTAATCTGTTTTATTTCTTAATTTTTATTTCTACATTTGTAGAATATTAATTACAATTGTAGAGACATGCAATTAACAAGTGCCGAAGAGCAAATAATGAAATACCTCTGGAAACTGGAAAAAGCTTTTATGAAAGATTTGATTGAACAATTTCCGGAACCAAAGCCTGCCTCAACAACTGTGGCTACATTACTTTCCAGGATGATCAACAAAGGATTTGTCGATTATAAACAATATGGAAAAATACGTGAATATTTTCCTTTGGTAAGCAAACCGGAATATTTTTCTGATAAGATCGGAGGTGTTGTAAAAAACTACTTTAACAATTCAGATGCACAGTTTGCTTCGTTTTTTACCCGGCAGGCTGATATGAACCTGACAGAACTGGAGTCATTAAAAAAAATGATAGAAGAACAGATCAAAACAAAAAAAGACAACAATGCATAATACAATTTTTATACTTTTAAAAATAAGCATCAGCCTGGCATTTCTGTTTGGGGTGTACTTTTTTATACTGCGGAAGGAAACAACCTTCAGGTTTATCAGGTTTTTCCTTTTGTTCAGTGTTATTATTTCTGTCGCCTTCCCTTTTATCCCTTTTAAGATCAATTGGACTCCTCCAGTTTTGGTAAGCAATCAGTTCAGCAAACTGAAACCTGTATCACCAAATGAGCTTAATTTTGCTGAATCAGACAATACTCCTATCGGAGCAACGAACCAACCTTTGATTGACACTACTAATAAAACTTCCTGGTTTATATACTTTTATATTGTTGGACTTGCTTTATTTTCAATCCGTTTTATTTTCAATTTAATATCTGTAATCTTAAAAATTCACAGGAAAAAAATCGTAAAAAAAGAAGGTTTTGTATTTGTTGATACAAGTCCGGGCAAGAGCATTCATTCGTTTTTCCATTTTATATTTCTACCAAAAGAACAATTAAATAAACCTTCGAATTCTATTCTTGAACATGAAAAAACGCATGCCCGGCAATTGCATTCTATCGATGTTTTAGTCATTGAAATTCTTCAGGTTCTATTATGGTTCCATCCCATGGTTTATATTTTTAAAAACTCCATTGTTTTAAACCATGAATACCTGGCTGACGAAAATGCTATAAAATCGGGAAAAGCTGATTACCAACAATCGTTGTTAGCCTGGTGCATAGAATGCAACCAACTTCAGTTTACAAGCGGATTCAATTTTAATCACATAAAAAAACGTATAGCCATGATGACAAAACAAAGTAAAAAACAGAACATTTTATTAAAACCCCTCTCTGCTTTTATTTTTGCAGGATTGCTTTTTGCAGGATTATCATTAAAAGAAAAACCTGCTGAAGCTATGACAACCGAATTTGAAATTCCAGCAATTTCTTTATCATCACCAATGTCTGACCATGACATTTCTGATAATAATTCAGGTTTAATAACTGAAATTTCACAGGATCCCAAAAACAAGGAAAAAGAAATTCAGTTGAAAAAACTGATGTTAAAGCGTGACAGCATTATGAAAACCATGCAATTAAAAATGGAAAAAGCTCAGAAACTTGCGCAATTTAAACATCAGGAGAAAATGGAAAACATGAAAAAATTGTTGCAAAAAGATATGTTTAAAGCACAGCAGCAAATGGAGTTAAAACAAAAAGAGATGCAGCTTAAAATGAAAAAAATGCAACTGGAATCAGAAGGGAAAGAAATTACTCCTGAGTTGGAATATAAAATGCAACAAATGGAAAATGAACTAAACAATGAACTTAAAAATCTGGAAAAAGAAATCAATTTAAATCTTGAATTAAAAGAGGATTCCCTTACTATTGTTATGCAAAAAATGGAAACAGAAATTGAAATTGACCTCAAAAAAGTGGAAGTTGAATTGGAACACGAAATGCAGGCATTAAATCTGGAAATTGAAAAGAAAATGAAGGAACTGGAACTCGAAATGGAGCGAAAATAACAGGAACAGAAAACAAAAAAGAAAAAGAATCCGGGCTCTGTTCCCGGATTTTTTTATCTCGTTGTTGTCATATTATCCTTAACACAAATAGTAAAATCTGCTTTGCCTGAGTTTTCTTCCGAAAGCTCTGAAACATTTTCCTGAGCAACAGTTGTTATTGTAACAATCTTTAAATCAGGATTCCAATGTTTTAAATACCAGTTAATACTTCCAAAATTATCGGAATGATACGACCCGTTATAATGAATAACTGTTTTTCCCGGCGACCAGAATTTTAAAATCGAATATGCCATTGTTGCATCTTTTATGGCCTGGGCTTTCGGGAAATTAGGAGTCACATGGCTTCCCATGCCTTCCATTTGCATCATACTTTTATAACATTCCAGCTCCGGATCGTAAGGAATTGGTAACGGAGGGATCAGTTTTTTACCTTCATCACTCAGTTCCTCAAGCCCTTCAAATCCATTTGAATTTACCAGTGAGGCATACTGCCTCGGAACATTGGAAGCAATAAACTTAAGCCCGTTTTTCCTTGCCAGTTCGACCAAAGGTTTGTAATCTGTTTTATAATTTGGCCATAACCTTGCCTGCGCCTCAAAACTGCTGGTAGAAATCAGGCTGTCGGTGTATTCATCCAGAATTAACTGGTTGTCGGTTTCAAACATTTCTGCTGCCAGGATAAGGCTGTCTTTTTTTAATCCATATAAATCTTCAGTAATTTCCAATTGTAACCAATGAGAAATTGGATTGTTATGTTGTTCTCCAAAAAGCACAATATCGGCATCCAGAAGGCTTTTTATAATTTTATTATATTTTACCTCTTTTCCTTCCTTATTGAAAAGCAGGTAAGCCGGATTTCCCGATTTAAATGCGGTAGAAATAAAAAACGCTGCAATAAGCATTAAGCTAATTTTTTTCATAGAATTTGTTTTATATATACTGAAAGAACAAACATATAATTATTCTGTTTAAAAAAAGTATATTCCGTTTTTTTTAAGATATGGCTGAATCGGGAAGTTTTTATAAAACCTTCATTGATCCCCTGGTTGCAGGAATTAGAAAACATGTTGTTTCAAAAATCAATGAAAAGGAGAATGTTATTGATATTGCCTGCGGAACAGGTGCCCAGGTCTTTGTTCTTGCTGAAAAAGCATCGGAAGTGGTTGGTATTGATTTATCAGAGTCGATGATAAGTACAGCAAATAAAGAATCTTCTCACAAAAAAATAAATAATGCCCGGTTTTATGTAGCTGATGCAACAAACCTGAATAGGTTCAGGGAGCGGGAATTTGATGTTTCAACAATGTCACTTGCTCTGCATCAGTTTAATCCTGAACTATATCCAGTCATTTTAAAGGAAATGAAACGAATCTCATCACAAATAATAATTGTCGATTATACGTCTCCACTTCCATCCTGGATAAAAAAACTGGTTGTTAATGTAATTGAATTCCTTGCAGGTAAAGAACACTATGGAAATTTCAAAAAATTTAATAAAGCAGGTGGGCTTCATAAAATACTTTCAGAAAATAACATGGTTGTTACTGATGAAAAAAAAATCGGATCCGGTATTTTCAGCCTGGTTGTATGCAAATCTCTTTCCTGAAAATAAAATCACAATTTTTCAGCATAGAAACATCTAACTATTTCTATATTTGTAGCCTTATTACTCCGAGTTATTAAAGCTAAGTGATTATCATATGATTTAATAACCGATGGGTTTAGCCGGAAACAGCTATTCCTCCCGATTTCCGTCAGTGGATGGTTTGACTTGGAAAGGAGATAAACCATTGATTATCCTCTTTCCGTTTAAGAGGATTTTTTATGACAGGCATATTTAAAAATGTATTACTGATTTCAGGTACAGGACGAAAGGTGGGAAAAACCAGCTTTGCCTGCCAGATTATTTCAAAAAACAAAGGATTATCTCTTACTGCTGTGAAAATCAGCCCTCACTTTCATTTACCGACAAACGGTTTGATCAAAATCGATGAAGGTAACGGCTGGATTATCAGTGAAGAAACAAACAGGCACTCAAAAAAAGATTCATCACTGTTTCTTCAGGCCGGTGCAATTAAATGCTTTTATATTCAATGTGAAAAAGAAAAACTTTCAACGTTTGCTGAAAATTTAAAAAAAATATTACCCGCCAATTCTCCAGTTATAATTGAATCAGCAGGATTGAGTGAAATTATAAAACCTGGGATATTTCTGTTGATTACCAATAATATTAATAAATCGAAAAACAATAGCTTATCACCCGACCAGGTTATCTTTTCAACTGGGAAAAAGTTTATTCCGAACGCAGAATCATTTATATTTGATAATGAATGGAAACAGATAAAATAAAAATATTATCACTCGAAGAGGCATTGGAGGTAGCTTTTGCCAATGTCAAAATCAAAGGAGTTGAAAAAATTTCATTTAAAAATTCGTTGGGGAGAGTTTTGGCAGAAGACGTTTTTTCTGATACTGATATGCCTCCTTTTAATAAATCGGCGATGGATGGTTTTGCCTGCCGGAAAAAGGATTTAAGCAATGAACTAACAGTGCTTGAGACTATTCCTGCCGGGAACTCCCCTACTCTGCCGGTTGCAAAAAACCAATGCTCTAAAATAATGACCGGGGCTGAAGTTCCTGAAGGGGCAGACACTGTGATTATGGTTGAACATACCCAAAAAACATCTTCAGGGAAAATAGTATTTATCGGGGAAAAAACTTCTTCCAATATATGTTCAGTTGGCGAGGACCTTCATAAGGGAAGCCTCGTCATTGAAAGAGGGACACTCCTGAAACCACAGCATCTGGCTATACTTGCTGCAGTGGGGTGTATCGACCCGGAAGTATACAAAATGCCGGAAGTTGGAATTATTTCTACCGGTTCAGAGCTTATTGAACCCGGAGAAACCATTTCCCGTTCTAAAATCAGAAACAGCAACGGGCATCAGCTTGTTGCACAATTTGCAAATATTGGTATAAATGCCAGGTATTATGGAATAGTTTTGGATGACCTGCAACAAACAAGAAAAATCATTGGTCAGGCATCTCTTGAAAATGACCTGACAATAATTTCCGGCGGTGTTTCAGTTGGCGATTTTGACTTTGTTAAACAGGCAATTCAGGAAAATGGATTTAAAATACTTCTCGAACGATTGACTGTGAAACCCGGGCAACATACTACTTTTGCAATTAAGGAAATTTCAGAAGGTCAAAAAAAATACATAATCGGACTGCCCGGAAATCCGGTTTCATCCTTTATTCAGTTTGAACTCTTTGTGAAGCCTCTTATTTACAAATTTCAGGGTAAATCTTGGAAGGATGTAACTTTACCTTTAAAAATAAGCCAGGATTTCAGGCGTAAAAAATCTGACAGGACTGAGTTCCTTCCTGTTATACTCACCGCAGAAAACGAAGTTGAACTGATTAAATACAATGGTTCAGCCCATATCCATGCCTATCACAATGCCTTTGGATTTATTTCGATGGCAATTGGTAAAAACGAAATAAAAAAAGGAGAGACAGTGTATGTACGACCGCTTTAACCGGAAAATAAATTATTTGCGCATTTCGGTTACCGACCGTTGCAACCTGCGTTGTACATATTGTATGCCGGAGGGAGGGATTCCTTTGCTTGATCATCAGGATATACTGAGCTTTGAAGAGATTGTTGAATTTACAAGGTTTGCAGTAAAAAAAGGCATTAGTAAAGTAAGGCTAACAGGTGGCGAGCCTTTGGTAAGAAAAGGAATTGTCGGACTTGTCAATCAGCTTGCATATATAGATGGCATTGAAGACCTATCAATGACGACAAACGGAATTTTGTTGAACCGGTTTGCAGCAGAATTAAAAGAAGCCGGATTAAACCGAATAAACATCAGCCTTGATACCATTGATACTGATAATTATTGTAAAGCCACCCGTACAGGTAATTTGTCGGATGTACTTAAAGGGATAGAGGCTGCACAATCAGCTGGACTGGAACCAATTAAAGTCAATTGTGTATTGATGGGGCAATCGGATGAAGAAATTAATAAACTGAAGGCTTTCTGCAGCGAGCGAAATCTCCCGCTAAGATTTATTCATCAGATGAACCTGAAAACAGGAGAATTTTCTAAGGTCAGAGGTGGTGACGGAGGCAATTGTGCTATTTGTAACCGGATCCGCTTGCTGCCAAACGGCGATGTAAAACCATGCCTGTTCAGCGACCTGGCTTTTAATATCAGGGAACTCGGCATAGAAGAAGCATTTAATATGGCAATCGATGAAAAACCCAGGGCAGGGACTTATAACAAATCAGGAACATTCAGCAGGATTGGAGGATGATCTTAGTTGGCAATAGCCAATCGCAGTTGCAATGTTAGTTTTTAAAATATAAATCTAAGATATAATAAGATGAAAAAATTATCACATACCAACGATCAGGGAAAAGCCCGGATGGTTGATGTCGGGCATAAACCTGATCAGGAGCGAATTGCCTTAGCTTCAGGTAAGATAAAACTTCAGCCTGACACTATTCAACTGATAAAAGACAACAATATTAAAAAAGGCGATGTTTTAACGGTTGCAGAAATTGCAGGCATCCAGGCTGCAAAACAAACCGGTAACATGATCCCTCTTTGCCATACGCTTCAACTATCAAAGGTTGAAGTGAATTGTGAACTTGAAAAAGACAGAGTTAGTGTTACTTCAACAGTAAAATGTATCGGGAAAACCGGCGTGGAAATGGAAGCTTTGACAGCTGTAAGCGTTGCCCTTCTTACTGTTTACGATATGTGCAAGGCTGTGGATAAAGAGATGGAAATAGGAGAAATAAGACTAGTAGAAAAAACAAAAAAGTAAACACCATTTGTCATTTCGAAACCGAGGAACGCAGGTGAGAAATCTGTTTCAAATAAAAGATTTCTCAGTCATGCTTCTTTCGAAATGACAAAAAAACATGAACAATTAACCAATGAAGGAGCACCATTATTTTGTGTACATTTTTACAAACAAGAATAAAACAACTTTATACATTGGTGTAACAAATGACCTTCAACGAAGAGTAAACGAACATGAACATGGTTTGATTCCTGGTTTTTCAAAAAAATACAATTGCATCTTCCTTATATATTATGAATATTTCCAAAATATTGAACATGCTATTGATAGAGAGAAAGAAATTAAAAAGTGGAGACGAGAGAAAAAAGAAAATTTAATTAAACAAAAAAATCCAGATTGGAGATTTTTAAATAAGGAAATTTATGAGTCTTTATAGTTAGATAAGAAACAATTTTTCATGTCTTTTCGAACCGAAGGTGAGAAATCTGTTCCATATAAGAGATTTCTCAGTCATACTTCCTTCGAAATGACATATAAAAATAAATTAACATGACAACAATAAAAATACTATCAGTTAACATATCAAAGGAAAAAGGCACCATCAAAGAACCAATTGATTCAATTTATCTATCAGAAATTGGTGTTGAGGGCGATGCCCATTCAGGTTCCTGGCACCGGCAAATCAGTCTGCTGGCACGCGAAAGTATTGAAAAATTCGAACATAAAAATGACCGAAATATCAAATACGGCGAATTTGCCGAAAACATAACTATAGAAGGTTTACTCCTTCATAATTGCCACCCGCTTGACCGTTTTAAAAATGAATCGATTGAACTGGAAGTAACGCAGATCGGAAAAGAGTGTCATGGTGATAATTGTGCTATTTTTCGGGAAGTTGGTAATTGTGTGATGCCTCAGGAAGGAATCTTTGCGCGCACCATTAAAGGTGGCGAATTAAAAGCCGGAGATAAATTTGATTATATTCCCAAAAGTATAAAAATCCATATTATCACCCTCAGTGATCGTGCCAGCAAAGGTGAATATACAGACCGAAGCGGTCCGCATATCCAACATCTCTCAAAAAAATTCTTTACAGAAAAAAACAGGGCATTTAACATCAGGATGTCGTTAATTCCCGATGATGAAGAACAACTTAAAAAATTAATTTCTGAACTCACAAAAAAAGAAGTAGATATAGTTTTTACTACCGGAGGAACAGGAATGGGGCCAAAAGACATTACACCTGATACTGTTAAGCCTTTGTTGGATAAAGAAATTCCCGGCATTATGGAAATGATCAGAGTCAAATACGGGGCTGCCAAACCAAATGCCTTGTTAAGCCGTGGCATTGCCGGTACCAAGGATAAAACGCTGATTTATACTTTACCCGGAAGTGTTAAAGCTGTAACAGAATATCTTGAGGTTATCCTTCCAACAGTTGAGCATTCAATTCTTATGCTTCATGGTTTAGGGCACCAGTGACCGAAAGTTTCTGAACATCCGAACGAATCCGTTTATCTTAAACATAATAGAAATTTGTGCAAATATCAGGCAAAGAATAAAACAATTTTTCTGGCTACCGGTATTATGAGTCAATTAAAATGAATCTTAGATGGATAGAAATTAACTGTGGAATTTTTATTTTGTATTTTTGAAAGAAAATAATGTACGTTTAATAAATATTGAATCTACACCATAATTATGAAAAAACTAACTGCCTTTTTAATTCTGATGGCAATAGTCATTGTTGCTTTGAGCCAGGAAACTCCTTCCCAAAAAGACTTTTCCAATAATTCAATTTCAATTGGTGTTGTGGTGGCAGACCTGCAAAAATCGATCGATTTTTATACCAATGTGATTGGAATGACCAAAACCGGAGGATTCAGTGTTGATGATAATTTCACAAAACGTTCAGGTCTTAACTCTGGAATGGCCTTCGATGTAACTGTTTTAAAACTGGAAGATGACCCGCAGGCTCCTGAATGGAAACTGATGAGTTTTAACCGGAAGCCAACCCACCCCTGGCAAAAATACATGACCGACGATAACGGGATTCAGTATGTAACCATTTTTGTAAATTCGATGAATCCAATCCTGGAACGTATTAATAAAAATAATGTCAGACTTTTAAGTGAACCCGGATTAAAACTGGAAGACGGCCGTTCGTTTGTTTTAATACAGGACCCAGACGGGACTTTTATTGAACTGATTGGACCTGAATAATCGGAAACATTAAAATGAAAGATAAGATTAATTGAAATTAATGGTGATTAATCGAGATTGATTATTATTTTTGTTTTTCGAACAAAACAAAATATTGTTCGAAACGTTTTGATGTTAAAAATAAGCTATGAAACAATCTAAAGAAGAATCATATCGTACATTATCAATCGGGGAAGAAATTTTTAATGCTATAACTCACGGAATTGGAACAGTATTAAGTATTGCTGCACTGGTGATATTAATTGTTTTTGCAGCAATTAAAGGGAATGCCTGGCATGTTGTAAGTTTTTCAATTTTCGGAAGTACACTGATTCTCCTTTACCTTTCCTCAACATTATACCATAGTTTTACAAATGAAAAAGTAAAAAACCTGTTTGCCCGTTTCGACCACTCAGCCATTTTCCTTTTAATTGCAGGCACTTACACTCCGTATTTACTCACAATTTTAAGGGGATCCATTGGTTGGATCATGTTTGGAATCGTTTGGGGGCTGGCTGTTACAGGTGTTGTTATAAGGTCGGTTTACCTGACCCGTTTCCGCAAACTGATGGTAGCTATATATCTAATAATGGGCTGGATGTTTGTTTTTGCTATAATCCCGATGGTAAAAAATCTACCAGCTGCCAGTATTATTTTTTTATTTATTGGAGGAGGTTGTTATTCGCTTGGCGTTATCTTTTATGCCTGGCGAAACCTGAAATTCGGGCATGGAATCTGGCACCTTTTTGTATTGGCAGGAAGCATAATGCATTTCTTTTCGGTACTCTATATTTTAAACTGATTGCATACGAAAACTATCCAAAATCTATTATATATTATCCGTCTGAATTATTTTAGCTGTCACATGCTAACCGAATAAAAAATCGATTACATTTGTCTGTTTTTTTTATAAATTTATAATAATTATTTTAATTATTTAATAGCTTGAAAGAACCGGAAATTCCGCTAGAATTAATTGGTATTCAAACCAATATTAACAACAGAGTAAGGATATCCTTACCTGGGGTAACTTTTTATCTTCCACCCAAAATATTTTATACATCAACCTCATGGATACTGATATAAGAAAGGCTGTTCCGGCAGACCTCCCATTTCTTACAAATCTTGAAACAACATGTTTCCCAAAACACATACAAAGTTCTGTCCGGTCGATTACCTACAGCCTTGCAAGTCCTTTTCAGAAAGTTATTATTGCTGAAATCAAAGAAAACGGGAAAAATATACCTGCCGGATCAGCTACTTTGTACCATCATCCAAAATCGTTCAGGATCTTTTCCATTGCTGTACTACCTGAATTCCAGGGAAAAGGGATTGGCAAAAAGCTTTTAAATTATTCGATTGATCAGGCCAGGCATTACGATGCCGAGCGCCTAATCCTTGAAGTAGCTTCAGATGATAAAAAAATAATTTCTTTTTATTCAAACTCAGGTTTTAAAAAAGCTGAACTTCTCCCGGATTATTATGCACCAAATGAGGATGGGATCAGAATGGTCCTTAATTTAAGGTCAAATCCTGAAAAGCAAAGTATTTCAAACATAATTATCGTAAGGAATCCCGATGAATGGAATCTTGAAATTGAAGGTGTAAAAGTAGTTTCCTCAAAAAGTTATATTACAGAACCTGAATACCAGTCGTTAAAGAATGTCCGGATTTTTAACCTGAGCAATTCTTATCAATATCAAAAATTTGGATATTACGTTTCCCTGCTTGCATCGGCACGCGATCACAGGGTAATTCCAAATGCTACCACGATGCGCGATTTTACAAGCATCTCACTTGTGCGTTCCATTTCAGGCTATATGGATGAAACAATACAAAAAAGCCTGAAAAACATACAGGATAATAAATTAAGCCTTAATATTTATTTCGGGCAATCAGTTAATCCGAAATTCAGGAACCTTTCGCATAAACTTTATTATTTTTTCGAGGCGCCTTTGCTGAGAGTCGATTTCTCAAAAACTGAAAAATGGAGTATTCAAAGGGTTTCTCCTTTAAGCCTGAAGAGTGTAAATCCCGAAGACCTGGATAAAGTCAAGGAATTTGCCCACATTTATTTTTCCAGGAAACGTTTCAACAAACCCCGGTTTACCAATTTTAAATACGACCTTGCTATACTGGTCAATCCGGAAGAAAAAAATCCGCCATCATGCCCGGAGGCACTTCAGAATTTTAAGAAAGCTGCAGAAAAAGCCGGATTTTATACTGAATTTATTACCAAAGAAGATTTTAGCCAGATACCTGAATTCGATGCCCTTTTCATACGGGAAACAACTGATGTAAATAACCACACTTACCATTTTTCGAGGGCAGCCTATGCTGAAGGATTGGTGGTTATTGATGATCCCTGGTCAATTCTGCGGTGTTCAAATAAAATTTTCCTTCATGAAAGGATGCGTCAAAACCGGATCAAAACCCCGGCAACTGAAATACTTGCACGCACTACATATAAAAAAGGAAAACCTTTATCATTGAACTTCCCGATGGTATTAAAACAACCTGACAGTGCTTTTTCGCTCGGTGTAACCAAAGTGGAAAATCCGGAGCAGCTTGATGAATCATTAAAAAAATTATTTAAAATTTCCGACCTCATTATTGCACAGGAATTTATTCCTTCTGATTATGACTGGCGGATCGGAGTTTTGGACAACACTCCACTATATGCCTGCAAATATTATATGGCTCAGAATCACTGGCAAATTTATAACTGGAGCTCAACCAATGCTGAAAACTGGGGCAAATGGGAAACTTTTGCCGTGCACGATGTCCCTGAGAATGTAATTAAAACAGCAGTAAAAGCAGCAACACTCATGGGCGACGGGCTTTATGGTGTCGACCTGAAAGTAGTGAATGGCGAAGTCTATATAATTGAAGTTAATGATAATCCCAATATAGATGCCGGCATTGAAGACAACATCCTAAAAGAAGAATTATATAACCGGATCATGCATTCTTTCCTTAACCGTATTGAAATCAACCGGAATATTGCACAGTTTGTTTCAGTGAATGAATAATTTCCTAATTTTATTATGGCAAATAATAGGTTTAATGAGCAATTTTTTTCGACATAAAAAGTCAAAACTCTTTTGTACCCGCAGCTGGAAATTCCTGTTGTTCCTGTATATTTTTTCCGAACTCTAAATCCATATTTTCTTCTTAGTCCCCGGTTTTAAAATCATTAATAAACATTTCAGATTAATATTAATGAACGAATTCGATACTTACCTTAACAGCTTGGTTAATCAAAATAAAAAACAGTTTTCTGATTTTAACGGATTAAAATGGCTTAATCCGTATGAGGCTGAGATATTCCAGGAAAAAAGAGACAAGCTAATATCAGACCTATCAGATAATCTCCTGTTTAAGGGTACAAAACCTTATTACCATCAAATTTCCAAAGGTTGTGCCCTGTGCGGGCTGGGGCTTTGGAGTTGCCTCTTTATTACCGGAAAGTGCAATGCATCGTGTTTTTACTGCCCGGCGCCGCAACTCACCGATGAACCTCCCACTTCCCAAAACCTGATATTTGAAACTTCTGATGCCTATGCTGAATATATCAACTTTTTTAAATTTAAAGGAGTCAGTTTTAGCGGAGGCGAACCATTGCTTTATTTTGAAAGGACTCTTGATTACCTGAAAAAAATTCGTAAAAAATGCCCCCCTGAAATTTATATTTGGTTATATACCAATGGCATTTTAATCGATGCCAACAAAATTCACAAACTGGCAAATGCCGGGCTGAACGAAATCCGGTTCGATATTGGTGCAACAAATTATTCACTTGATAAGATAAAAATAGTAAAAGGTATTATTCCCAATATAACTGTTGAAATCCCGGCTGTTCCTGAAGAAAAAGAAAGGATTATTTCTTTGCTGCCGGAAATGATTAAAGCCGGTGTAACCAACCTTAACCTCCACCAGCTCAGAGTTACAAAACACAATATTTACAAGGTTCTTAAAAGGAAATTCACCATTATTCCTGCGGAGCAGCCAATAGTCCTTGAATCGGAACTGGCAGCACTCGAAATTTTAAATTATGCAAAAAAACAAAACCTTGATATTGGAATTAATTATTGTTCATTCTTTTTTAAAAACAGGTTTCAGAAAGCTGGATTCCGCAAACAGGTTGCAAATGCTTTATGCGGAATGGATGAAATAATTACAGAAAAAGGATTCATCAGGGAATTTTCACCAAACAGGATTGCTTATAAAACCTGGTCAATAGCAAACAATGAAAAAAAAGAAAATTCCGATGAATTAAAATTAAAATATAAATCCTATAAAGTTTCCAGAGCTTCGGTCCTGAAAGAAACCGACTTTAATAATAATTCTTTAAAAAATATTTCAGACTTATTAAAAGCAGAACCTGAAGAAATCCCGGAAGATCCTTTTTTATTCAGGATATGGCAATTTGAATATATTGAAAGGGGATTAAGGAATTATTAATCCGGATCATATTGTTTTAAAATCCCTCTCATTATCAGGTATTGTGCACTAATGTATGTACTCATTATCAGCAGCCCCTCATAAGGAATAGCAACCAGGAATTTATTGATTGCGATCATACTGTCGGAAGCAACAAATAATAACGATCCAGCAAACACATATGAAAAACTTACAGGATGCCCGTTGCCATACCGGTTCAATGCCATTGCAGACATGCCCAGTAAAGCTATGGTATACAAAGGAACTGCAAAACGTAAAACAATATCAAGGCTCTCAAATAAGAAAATATAAAAGGTCAAACCGTAAGCAAGGTAGGCAATCAGCCAAATGGGTTGTTTTTTCAGAAAAGCCCTTTTACCTGACAGATTAATTGTTTTAAGGAATAAAATAATATAAAATATTTGCGCAATTAAAAATGAACCAAGTCCGGTTTTAAAAAATATTTCATTTACATGCGGAAACATCAGGTTAACATCGCCTGACCATGAAAAAAACAGTGCAATGAATAAATACTTTTTTACTAAACGTTCAACATTTTTTGAATTCAAATAGAAAAACAGACCAATCCAAGGAATTATAAAAGGTTTAAAAGTATAATCCAACCATTTGATTTGTGTTGCTTCCCCGACCAGGTCGCCAATAAGTATTAACAGGAAAAGCAGGTGAATACCGTATTTTTTCATTTCAGCAATCATTGATTTTATATATTAAGCAAGATATACAAAATCAGGGAATTAAAATGAATTAATATGTTAATTCGTTAACAAGGTAGTTTGTAACATAGTCACCGATTCCATCTTCCAGTTCACAGAAGGGTTTGGAATATCCTATTTCCCTTAATTTCTGGATTTTGGCTTCAGTAAAATACTGGTACCTGTTTCGGATTGATGCGGGTGTATCAACAAACTGTATTTCAGGATTCATATTAAGGCTTTCAAAAACAGCACGTGTGAGTTCAAGGTATGAGCGCGCCTTTCCGGTACCAACATTGTAAATCCCTGGATTATTCTGATTTTCCATAAAAAACATCATGACCTCGGTGATATCGTCAACATGAATAAAATCGCGTTTTTGTTCACCGTCTTTAATATCAGGCCTGTGAGACCTGAATAATTTCATTTCACCGGAATCTTTGATTTTATTGAATGCATGTAAAACAACCGAAGCCATATCGCCTTTGTGGTATTCATTTGGGCCATAAACATTAAAGAATTTCAAGCCTGCCCAGAATGAGGGCGTTTCCTTTTGATTTAAGGCCCAGATATCAAAATCGTGCTTCGACCAGGCATATAGGTTAAGAGGTTTCAATTTATTCATCCCTTCGTGTTTGTCGGAAAATCCCATGTCACCGTTACCGTATGTTGCTGCCGATGAGGCATAAACAAAAGGGATATTAAAATCAGTACAAACCTGCCACAATTTTTGCGAATACCGAAGATTCAGTTCTTTATAAATCTCCGGTTCCTGCCCAACTGTATCGGTTCGTGCACCTAAATGATAAACAAGGTCAACCTTATTTTGGTTTTTTGTTAACCAGTGAAAAAATTTATCCCGGTCTACTAATTCATTAAAAACTTTATGATTCAGATTACATTCCTTGGCGGGATCATCAAACGTATCGACTAAGATTAAGTCCTTGAATCCGTTCCTGTTAAGTTTGCCAACTAAATAGCTGCCTATAAATCCTGCAGCTCCGGTTACAACTATCATTCGTTTACGCGGTTTTGGTTCGGTACAGCATTAATTAAATTCTGTTTTCTGACAAACTCAGGCTTATGCTGTATTAAACTTTGTTTTTTCTTTATTATTGCGTGCAATTATAAAAATTTTCAGTTTAATTGATAAAAATATTCTTAGGTAGTTTTTTAATTACTTTGTTTTCCAATGCTTTTTTAAAAAGTATCCCGATTGCTTCCCTGCCGGTTTCTCCTAACGAAACTGAAAACTGATTGACATATAGATTGATATGTTTTTTAATTACCTCATCATTCAGCTCCTGTGCATGTTTTTTAATAAATCCTAAACTTTCCTCAGGATTCTGAAAGGCAAATTCAATACTCCGCCTCAATACTCTTTCAACAGCTTTTTTTAACTCAAAAGGGAGTTCTCTTTTTATTACTATACCACCCAACGGAATTGCTTTACCGGTGCTTTCTTCCCAATCCTCACCCAGGTCGATTATTTTTTTTAATCCTTTGCTTTCGTATGTAAACCTGTTCTCATGGATAATTACACCAACATTGGCTTCCCCACTTAATACTATATTTTCAATATCAGAAAAAACATATTCTTTAATATTTTGTGCATTAGGAAATTTATTTCGGAACAACAGGTTTGCTGTGGTATATTTCCCGGGGATTGCCACTTTCAGGCTTTCTATTTCTTCAGGAAAATAACTTTTTTTTCCGATTAAAAGCGGTCCGTTTTTATAACCTAAGGCACTACCTGAATCAAGAAGCTGATACATCGAAGACACAAAAACATATGCATAAAAACTAAGCTTTGTAATATCGATGTTTGATGAAAACGCCTTTTTATTCAACTCTTCAACATCAGCCATAAACACCTCGAAATCCAGCCCTTCGGTATCAATTTTGTGATGCACCATTGCATCAAACATAAAAGTATCGTTAGGACAGGTAGAAAATCCCAGTGTAAGTTTCATTCAAAAATTTTCGGTAAATGTAATTAAAATCAGATTACTTCGACCTTAATTCTGTTGATGACTTTTAACGTTTCGGCACTCAGATTTTCAAGAGCAGCCGGAATATTCCATTTTGAGGAGTCGCGTGGTTCTATATAATTGGATATGGCCCTGATTTCGAGGAAAGGCACTCCGAGCCATTTACAAACATAAAAAACCGCAGCTCCTTCCATGCTTTCAATATGTGCATTAAAACGTGAAAAAAGTTCATTTATACTCGACTCCCTTCCATTGCTTTTATTTGTTGTAATTCCCCTGACTGCCATCAAAGAATCATTAAGCCCGCTAAATGAATTTTTAAGCAATCCGTTTTCAAAAGGAAATTCATCAGATGAAATAAAACCTGAATCAAAAAGTGTAAGGAACCTGTCCTTTTCTTCAATTCCCAGATCAGCAAATTCTTCACTCACTACATTTACTACCTGACCAATCTGAAGGTCTTTGGAAAAACTCCCAGCAATCCCCATATTGACAACGAGTTCATATTTACCGGTTAAAAGTGTATTTGTTAAATGAAAAGTTGTAAAAGTAGTACCGATCCCTGTAATTAGAATATCAATTTCGACATCTTTATATTTATATTTTTTCAGATTGTTTCCATATTCTTCCATAAATTTCAGTTCATCAGCAAGGAGCCTCACTTCCATCCATGTTGCAGAAACTATCAGCAATTTCATCATACCGAAAATTTAATAATAGAAAATCAATTTACCCTTTCATACTGATTTTATGAAAAAAGGTTAATCTTTGTACATAAAATCTTAATTAAACAAATATGGAAATCTCTTTGAACAATAACAAAAGTGCCTATCAAAAGATTGAAAAATTTGATAAGGAAAAAATTAAAAAACTGGAAGGGCATTACAAAGCCATACTGGAAATACTAGTAAATGACCCTAAAAGGGAAGGGCTGGAAAAAACACCTCACCGTATGGCAAAGTCGATGCAGTTTCTGCTCCAGGGTTATGAAACTGATCCGGTAGAAATCCTTAAATCTGCCATGTTTAAAGAAGACTACAGGCAAATGGTTATTGTAAAAGACATTGAAATTTATTCGATGTGCGAACACCATATGCTGCCATTTTTCGGGAAAGCACATGTTGCATACATCCCCAACGGATATATTACCGGATTAAGTAAAATTGCCCGTGTTGTTGATGTTTTTGCCAGGCGTTTGCAGGTTCAGGAACGGCTTACCCTACAAATAAAGGAATGCATTCATCAAACATTAAAACCTCTTGGAGTTGCTGTGGTTATTGAAGCACAGCACCTGTGCATGCAAATGCGCGGTGTTCAGAAACAACACTCAATTACCACAACTTCAGATTTTACAGGAGCATTTGAAAAGATTGCAACGCGTGAGGAATTTATCCGCCTGATAAGCAGTGATCTTTCCTAAAATATATATTTGTCGCCAAGGAACAACTGTATATAATTTTCTCCCCAGTCTTTTTTAAAAATTTCCACAGCTTTATCGCCAGTGCAATGCGATGCCCCGGCTTTTTGTATCCCCAGTTCCTTTAATCTTTCCGAAATTTTTTCAACCTCCTGATCGCCGGTTGAAACCAAATGAAATCCACCGGTTACCAGTTCCGGTATTTTCTCCGGGAAATGGTTAACAATAGACTCACATATCGAAACAATACCAGGATGTGCGCACCCGGTCATAATGATATATTTATCACCATTTTCGATTACAAGGGTATGCTCTTTTATACGGTTGGCAGGATTTTCCATTACTTCTGTAATCCACAGCTTGTCAGCAATCTTTGTAAAACCAGTTTCCACTTTCAGATCAAGGCTCTTTATTTGCCCTGCAACCTGATCATTCAGCTTTTCAGGAAGATAAACAACTGTATTTGGTTTTAATTCAGCAGCCATTGCAGGTAATCCGCCAATATGATCGAAATGATTGTGTGAAATGATAACTTTCTCAATCAGGGCAGGATCCAGGTTTAGTTTTTTTAAGTTTGAAATCAATACTTCTCCTTTTGTCCCTGTATCAAAAAGATATACTTTCCCATCCAGTTCAATCCAGGCTGCAAAACCCCAGTCCGATTCCAACTCTGTTTCGGAAGCCATATTATTATAAACAATAATAAACAGGTCGTCCTGGCAAAACGAATTAAGGTTGACTACAAAGATTAATACAAATAAAGTTAAAACGGTTAGTAGTTTTTTCATGGCGTAAAAATTTAAAGGTTAGAATTTAAGGCATACCGGAGCAGGAATTTTGATCTCTTTGTTTATATAAACAGGTATACCTTTATCCGATAAAAACTTAAATACTTGAATATCATTACTGTTTTGGTTCGCAACAAGTAAAAACTTTTCATCAGGTGAAAATGTAAAATTCCGGGGCCAGTTGCCTTCAGTTTCAGTTGTTGCAATAAGTTTTAATGTCCCATTTTTATCCACCGTAAAGGTTGAGACAGAATTATGCCCCCTGTTTGAACAATACAAATAGTTTCCACCTGAAGAGACATGGATATCAGCACAATAACTGGATCCTTCAAATCCATAGGGTAAGGAACTTATAGTTTGAATAACTTTAAAATTTTTTGTTTCAATAACTGAAACCGATGAAATTAATTCATTGACAACATAAATATACTTTCCGTCAGGGCTGAAATCAAAATGCCTTGGGCCGGAGCCGGGAGGTAATGAGGAAAAAGGAATTTTACCTTCGGATAACTTGCCTGTTTCCGGATCAAAATCATAGATCATTAATTTATCGATACCCAGATCTGCAACATAAACCTGATTTGAAAAAGGCGAAAATTGAATTGAATGTGCATGAGGACCTTGTTGCCGTTCCTGATTTGCCCCTTCCCCTTTATGTTGAATTACCTGATAAGATTTATTCAGGCTGCCATCAGAATTGGTTTTAAAAAGCACTATTGTTCCGTTTCCATAGTTCGATACAGCTACAAATCTCCCATCCGGGGTAATGTCAACATAGCAAGGGTCGATTCCTTCTGCTGGTTGTTCATTTATTTTTGAAAGTTTCCCGTCGGGTTCAATCCTAAAAGCCCCAACAGTATAATTACCTGATTCTTTTTCCTGAGGGCGCATACATATATAAACATATTTTCCATCCGCTGATTTTACCAGGTAATTCGGATTATCAACTCCTTTTATAATATCTGCAAGTTCTAAATCGCCTGATATTGTATCAAACGAACAAACATAAATCCCTTCTGACCCGGTTCCTGAAAAAGTACCAACATACAATAAAATCCGGTCACGATCCTTTCCTGAAGAAATTAAGCTGAAAATAATGAACGATAATATAAAAACTTGCTTTATATGTTTCATAACCGTAAATTTATTGATATAAAACGAATTTAAATTTTAAAAAATAATGACCATGAAAATTACACATTTTTTATCTTTTTTCCTGTTTCTTTTTATCTCAGGAAATATATCAGCACAGAAGTTGATCCAGGTTTGGGAAACTACGCAGGATTTAAAAACCCCTGAATCGGTTATATATGATGAAACAAACGATGTTATTTACGTTGCAAATATAAATGGGAATGCCGATGAAAAAGATGGCAACGGATTTATCAGTAAAATTTCCACTACAGGGAAAATTAAGAAACTGATTTGGGTTAAAGGATTAGATGCCCCAAAAGGGATGGGAATCTTTGGTAACAAACTTTATGTTTCCGACATTGACAAAGTTGTTGAAATTGATATCAACAAAGGGGAAATTAGTAAAATATTTGATGTTCCTGATGCAGTTTTCCTGAATGATGTAACTGTTAGAATAAATGGCGATGTTTATATTTCCGATACAAGGACCGGGAAAATTTACTCAATAATTAACGGGGAACTTTCTTTATGGCTCGATAATGAAAAAATTCAGACACCAAACGGATTGATGGCTGAAGGAAATAATTTATTGGTTGGAGAAAACTCGGTATTTGCTGTCGATTTTAATACAAAAGAAATAAAAACAGTTGTTAAAGAAGGCGGTGGTATCGACGGGCTTGAACGTGACAATAAAGGCAGGATTGTTTTTTCGCATTGGGCAGGCAGAATATTTATTGTTAATGAAGATACTCCGGTAAAAGTATGGGATACTTCCACCGAAGGGATCAATACAGCTGACCTCGATTTTGCATTTAAACCGGGATTATTGCTTGTACCAACTTTTTCCGACAACAGGGTTATTGCGTTTAAAATTTCAGATTAACAAAAATTTAAATTGAATGGAAAAACCAATTATCGCAGCCAAAAAACCTGCAGTTGTTGAACTTGGACCAGGGACTTATTTCTGGTGTGCCTGTGGCAGAAGTTCAAACCAGCCATTTTGTAATGGTTCACATAAAGGGACAGGGATCGTCCCTCAATCTTTTAAAATTGAAGAAAAAAAGACAGTTTTTTTATGCCAGTGCAAACAATCGGGGAATAAGCCGTTTTGCGACGGAACACACAGGGAGCTTTAAATAAAATACTCTTTCCCGGCATTGCAGATCGGGCATTTATAATCTTCGGGTAAATCTTCAAAAGGTGTCCCAGGTGGGATACCTGCTGTTGGGTCACCATCTTCGGGATTATAAGTAAACCCGCAAATGGTACAGGTAAATGAATGGCCCGGATCCGTTTTCTTTTCATCAGGATTTTCAGGCTGAGCCGGTTCATCAATTTCCGGTTTTTTACCATCTCCCAGTTTATCTTTATCGATATATGTAGGTGCATTCTTTGGAGCCAGCATCCGGTACTTTTCACGGTAATAATCATATGTTAACGGAGGCTCATCAGAAAGTATATCGCAATTGCCAACTTCACCAAGAAAAAGCAGATGTGAACCAGCATCAATTTCCTTTACAACAGTACACTCAAACCAGGCTATTGCCGCATCCAGGATTACAGGTACTCCGCTTTCCGATTTTCTAAAATCTACTTTTGAGAACTTATCAAACTCTCTGCCCGAGATAAATCCGAATTCGCCAATAATTGATGTGTCGAGTTGCTGTTTTAACACTGATACCGAAAATATTTTACTCTTCTGAATTATCGAGGTTGTAAAATTATCCTTATGGCAACTGATTGCTATCCGGGGTGGCTCCGATGTTACCTGAAATACTGTATTCCCGATATAACCTGATTTTATACCTTCGTATTCAGAAGCAATAATGTACAATCCGTACGAAAGTTTATGAAAAGCTTTATAATTCATAACTGTAATTTTTACTAAAATAAGAAATCAATTTTGTATCATACAGAATTTACTAAAAGTTATTCATATAAATTCCATTATTAACATGTAAAATCTAACCGGCTATACGGAAATCTGAATATGTTAATATTTTTTTTTGTTAATTAAAGGAATTGTAAAAAGAATGAAACAT
>JAFGGF010000037.1 GCA_016930735.1 Prolixibacteraceae bacterium | reverse complement strand
TGACGGAAACGTCCCTGTTTCCCTTTCAAACTGTCGGAAAGTGATTTTAAAGCACGGTTGTTTTCAGTCTTAACTGCATTAACTTTCCTTGAATTATCAAATAATGAATCGACAGCTTCCTGAAGCATACGTTTTTCATTACGTAAAATTACTTCAGGTGCTTTGATTTCTATCAATCGTTTCAGCCTGTTGTTCCTGATAATAACCCTTCGGTATAAATCATTAAGGTCGGAAGTTGCAAACCTTCCACCATCAAGCGGCACCAACGGCCTGAGATCAGGAGGGATTACCGGTACAACCTTAACAATCATCCATTCAGGGCGGTTCAGGTTTTTACTAGCCCTGAAAGCTTCAACAACCTGTAACCTTTTTAAAGCCTCGTTTTTCCTTTGCTGAGATGTTTCTGTGCTTGCTTTATGACGTAAATTATAAGACAAGTCATCCAGTTCGAGCCTCATTAAAATATCATATAGGGCTTCGGCACCCATTTTGGCGATAAATTTATTTGGATCGTCTTCGTCAAGGAACTGGTTTTCTTTTGGAAGAGTATCCAAAATATCAAGGTATTCCTCTTCTGTAAGGAAATCGAGTTGTTTTACTCCATCGGCTTTTTTAACTCCCGGATTAATAACAACATACCTTTCATAATAAATAATGGAATCCAGTTTTTTTGTTGGCAATCCAAGTAAATAACCGATCTTATTGGGTAACGACCTGAAATACCAAATGTGAGCTACCGGAACAACCAGTGATATATGCCCCATTCTTTCACGCCTAACCTTTTTTTCAGTTACTTCCACACCACAGCGGTCGCAAACAATCCCTTTATAACGGATCCGTTTGTATTTACCGCAATGACATTCGTAATCTTTTACCGGGCCAAAAATCCTTTCACAAAATAAACCATCACGTTCCGGTTTATATGTCCTGTAATTAATGGTTTCCGGTTTTAAAACTTCTCCAAACGACCTTTCCAGAATTTCTTCCGGTGATGCCAGGCTTATTGAAATCTTGGCAAAATTGCTTTTCGCTTTATTATCTTTTTTAAATGCCATATAACAAGCTAATTATTATTTCATTTGTTAGAGAACCAAAAATAAATCCTAAAGGTTCAACGTACTATTCCATCCTGACACTAAGACCAAGACCCCTTAATTCATGTAATAAAACATTTAACGATTCAGGGATGCCCGGTTGTGGCATTGGTTCGCCTTTCACAATGGATTCGTAAGCCTTAGCTCTTCCAAGAACATCATCTGACTTAACAGTTAATATTTCCTGAAGTATATGCGAGGCACCGAATGCTTCAAGTGCCCAAACTTCCATTTCACCAAAACGTTGTCCACCAAACTGTGCTTTACCTCCGAGAGGCTGTTGTGTAATCAGTGAATAAGGACCAATTGAACGGGCATGCATTTTGTCTTCGACCATGTGCCCTAATTTCATCATATATATAATACCAACAGTAGCTGGCTGGTCAAAAGGTTCACCGGTTTCTCCGTCATAAAGAACGGTTTTGCCCGATTTCGGAACACCTGCCTTTTCAGTATATTCATTGATTTCTTCCAGTGATGCACCATCAAAAATAGGTGTGGCAAAGGTCAGCCCTAATTCTTTTCCGGCCCAACCAAGCACTGTTTCGTAAATCTGCCCAAGGTTCATCCTTGATGGCACACCCAGCGGATTCAGTACAATATCAACCGGAGTTCCATCGGCAAGGAATGGCATATCTTCCGAACGTACAACCCTCGAAACTATCCCTTTATTACCGTGCCGTCCGGCCATTTTATCACCAATCTGAAGTTTACGTTTTTTAGCAATATATACTTTGGCAAGCTGAATTATACCTGCCGGAAGTTCGTCACCGATTGTCACATTGTAACGCTCGCGGCGGGAAACTGCTTCAGCTTCCTTGTATTTCATAATATAATTGTTGATCAGATTGAAAATCAGATCATTCTTACTTTTATCTGTAGTCCATTTATCCGGATTAATAGAAAGGTAATCGATCTCCTGAAGTTGCTTCAGAGTAAATTTAATTCCCTTGGCAATTACTTCGGTTCCGTAATAATCTTTAACACCCTGCGATGTTTTACCGGTAACCAATACAAATAACTTATCTTCAAGAGTTGCACGCAGTGCTGAATTTTCTCTATCAAACCTTTCATCAATCTGGTCAAGCAACGATTTTGTTACATTCTTGCCTTTCTTTTCTTTTACTACACGTGAGAAAAGTTTTTTATCGATAACAATACCGGAAAGTGATGGTGAAGCTTTTAATGAAGCATCTTTAACATCGCCGGCCTTGTCGCCAAAAATGGCACGAAGCAGTTTTTCTTCAGGAGAAGGATCAGATTCTCCCTTGGGTGTAATTTTCCCGATCAGGATATCGCCCGGTTTAACATCGGCTCCTATCCTGATAAGGCCATTTTCATCAAGGTTTCGTGTAGCTTCTTCACTGACATTCGGAATATCGGATGTAAATTCTTCAACCCCACGTTTGGTATCCCTTACTTCAAGGCTGTATTCATCGACATGTACAGATGTAAACACATCTTCTCGAACAATACGTTCGGAGATTACAATAGCATCCTCATAATTATATCCCTGCCAGGGCATGAATGCGACCATAAGATTTCTACCGAGAGCCAATTCTCCGTTTTGGGTAGCATAACCCTCGGTCATTATATCACCTTTTTTAATCCTTTGCCCTTTTGTAACAATAGGTTTAAGGTCGATGGTTGTACCCTGGTTTGTTTTACTGTATTTTGCCAGTTTGTAAGTAACAACCTCAGGATCGAAGCTTACAAACCTTTCTTCATCAGTAACATCATATCTTACAATTATCTGATCGGCATCGACATATTCAACAACTCCGTCAGCTCCGGCAATAACATGTATCCTTGAATCAAAAGCAGCACGTGCTTCCAGTCCTGTTCCAACTATCGGAGCTTCCGGCCGTAAGAGTGGTACTGCCTGCCTCATCATGTTTGAACCCATAAGTGCACGGTTAGCATCGTCATGTTCAAGGAATGAAATCAATGAAGCTGCCACAGATGCAATCTGGTTCGGACCTACATCCATAAGATCAACCTGCTCCCTGTTAACTACCGGATAATCGCCGTCTAACCTCGATTTAACCCTTTCGTTGATAAAATTACCACTGGTATCGATGGGTGCGTTGGCCTGTGCAATAATTTTTCCTTCCTCCTCTTCTGCAGTTAAAAAGTAAATCCCGTCTTCACTAAGGTCAACTTTTCCATTTTCAACTTTCCGGTAAGGAGTTGCAATAAAACCGAGGTCTGTAATTTTGGCAAAAACGCACAATGATGAAATCAATCCGATATTTGGACCTTCCGGCGTTTCGATCGGACAAAGCCTTCCATAGTGAGTATAATGAACATCACGAACCTCGAAACCGGCTCTTTCCCTTGAAAGTCCGCCTGGTCCAAGTGCCGACATCCTTCGTTTATGGGTCATTTCAGCCAATGGGTTGGTCTGATCCATAAACTGCGACAATGCGTTGGTACCAAAAAACGAATTAATAACAGAAGAAAGTGTTTTTGAATTGATCAGGTCGATTGGAGTAAATACTTCATTATCCCTGACATTCATCCTTTCCCTGATGGTTCTTGCCATACGTGCAAGGCCAACTCCAAACTGGTTGTACATTTGCTCACCAACGGTACGTACCCTCCTGTTACTTAGGTGGTCAATATCATCCACGTCGGTTTTTGCATTTACCAGTTTAATAAGGTATTTAATAATTTCAATAATATCTTCTTTGGTCAGGACTTTAATATCCATTTCAATATCAAGCCCAAGTTTTTTGTTGATCCTGTAACGGCCAACATCACCCAAATCATAACGTTTATCAGAAAAGAACAGTTTGTCAATGACATCACGGGCTGTTGCTTCATCGGGTGGTTCAGCATTACGCAGTTGCCTGTAAATATGAAGTACAGCTTCCTTTTCTGAGTTACAGGGATCTTTCTGAAGAGTATTATATATAATGGCAAAATCTGTCTGATTCTGGTCTTCTTTATGTAAAAGAATTGTTTTAACGCCAGATTCCAGGATTTCGTCCACATGTTCCTCTTCAATTTCGGTTTCACGGTCAATAATTACTTCATTACGTTCAATTGACACAACTTCACCTGTATCTTCATCGACAAAATCTTCAACCCACGATTTCAGGACACGGGCAGCCAGCTTACGGCCGACAACCTTTTTAAGCCCTGATTTTGAAACTTTAATTTCATCTGCCAGGTTAAAAATTTCGAGGATGTCTTTATCGCTTTCATAACCGATAGCACGCAAAAGTGTGGTGACAGGCAATTTTTTCTTCCTGTCGATATAAGCGAACATCACACTGTTGATATCGGTTGCAAATTCGATCCATGACCCTTTAAACGGGATAATACGTGCCGAATAAAGTTTGGTGCCATTTGCATGCAAACTTTGCCCGAAGAACACACCCGGTGACCGGTGTAATTGCGAAACAATCACACGTTCAGCACCATTGATTATGAAGGTTCCTCTTTCGGTCATATATGGGATTGTACCTAAATACACATCCTGTATAACCGTATCAAAATCTTCATGTTCCGGATCGGTACAATAAAGTTTTAATTTTGCCTTTATGGGCACACTGTAGGTTAATCCTCTTTCAATACACTCCTCAATCGAATAACGTGGCGGGTCGACCTGATAGTCGATAAATTCCAGGATAAAATTATTCCTGGTATCTGAAATCGGGAAATTGTCTTCAAAAACCCGATATAATCCCTCACTTTTCCGCTTTTCGGGAGTAGTTTTTAACTGGAAAAACTCTATAAACGATTTTATTTGGACTTCGAGGAAGTCAGGGTAATCAAACCTTGTTTCTGATGAGGAAAAACTAATCCTCGGTTTTTCAGTATTTACATACATGTAGATACGCTGTTTAAGGTATTTATTATATAAATACACAAAAGGTTTAGAACCTTACCGGAGCAAGGTTCTAAACCGTATTAACCTTTTAAAAAGGTATTAATAGAATTATTTAACTTCAACTTCAGCTCCTGCTTCTTCTAATTGAGCTTTAAGTGCTTCAGCTTCATCTTTGGCAATTTTTTCTTTAATTGCCTTTGGTGCTGAATCTACAACTTCTTTAGCTTCTTTTAGGCCAAGGCCTGTTAATTCTTTCACTAATTTAACAACTGCAAGTTTTGACTGTCCTGCTGCTTTCAGGATTACATCAAATTCAGTTTGTTCAGCTTCTACTGCTTCTTCGCCGGCGCCTGCAACAGGACCTGCTACTGCTACTGCAGCTGCAGCTGGTTCAATGCCATATTCTTCTTTAAGAATCCCAGCTAATTCGTTAACCTCTTTAACAGTTAAGTTTACTAACTCTTCTGCAAGCTGTTTTAAATCTGCCATTTCTATATAAATTTAATTAAAATTATTCAAAAAATTATTCTTTCTCTCCAAGTGTAGTAAGTACACCATGTAAAATATTACCACCAGACTGCAATTGTGAAACAACAGTTTTTATTGGTGATTGTAACAGAGCAACCAAATCGGCAATAAGTTCGTTTTTCGATTTTACTGCTATCAGCGTTTCCAACTGATCTGCACCTACATAAACCGATTCCTCAACATATGCACCCTTCAATATAGGGCGTTCATATTTTTTACTGAAATCTTTTATCAGTTTTGCAGGTACATTTGCAGCTTCGGTGAACATTACCGAAGTATTACCCTTAAGTACATCGTAAAGTTCCTGAACATCTTTATCTGAATTTTCAAGTGCTTTACGCAATAAAGTATTCTTAGCAACAACCAGCTTTACATCTTGTTTAAAGCATGTACGCCTGAGGTCACTGGTAACAGAAGCATTTAAGTCACTTATATCAGCCAGGTAAAAGTGATTTGTTGAATTGATCTGTTCTGTCAAACTGTTAATTATAGCATCCTTCTCCGATCTTTTCATAACATTTCATTTACTAGTCTGAAAATGACTTAGGTTCAACTTTAATACCAGGACTCATAGTACTGGACAAATAGATACTTTTAATATAAGTACCTTTAGCTGCAACAGGTTTAAGTTTATTAATTGTACTGATAAACTCCTGTGCATTTTCTCTGATCTTGCTGGCTTCAAAGGAAACTTTTCCTATTGAAGTATGAACAATTCCAAATTTGTCGACTTTGAAATCGATTTTACCCTGCTTAACCTCTCTGACAGCGGATCCTACATCCATAGTCACAGTACCGCTTTTAGGGTTTGGCATTAATCCGCGGGGACCTAAAATTCGCCCTACAGGACCAACCTTTCCCATAACAGGAGGCATAGTAATAATCACGTCAACATCTGTCCAGCCACCTTTAATCTTTTCGATGTAATCATCAAGCCCAACATAGTCAGCTCCGGCATCTGTGGCTTCCTGTTCTTTGTCAGGAGTAACCAATGCCAGCACCCTCACTTCTTTTCCTGTTCCGTGGGGTAATGTAACTACGCCTCTAACCATCTGGTTTGCTTTTCTTGGATCAACCCCAAGACGTACATCTATGTCAACAGAAGCATCAAATTTGGTATAAGTAATTTCTTTTACCAATGCAGAGGCTTCATCCAAACTATAGACTCTGTCTTTTTGGAGTTTATCAAGAGCTGCTTTTTTATTTTTCGTAATTTTACCCATCGTAAAGATATTTATTTAGTTTTCGAATGGTGATTTACCTTTAACGGTAATTCCCATACTTCTGGCAGTTCCAGCAACCATTTTCATAGCAGATTCAATTGTAAAACAATTCAGGTCAGCCATTTTCCCTTCTGCAATTTGTTTAACCTGTTCCCAGGTAACAGAAGCAACCTTACTAACATGAGGTTCGGATGACCCTTTTTTTACTTTTGCTACTTCCAAAAGTTGCGATGCCACAGGAGGTTGTTTTATAATGAAATCAAATGATTTATCAGCATAAACAGTGATAATAACAGGAAGTAGCTTCCCTGCCTGGTCTTGCGTCCTTCCGTTAAACTGCTTGCAAAACTGCATTATATTCACTCCTTTGGCACCTAATGCTGGCCCCACCGGTGGTGAAGGATTAGCTGCACCACCTCTGATCTGTAATTTAATTAATCCAGCAACTTCTTTAGCCATAAATAATAATTAAAACATTTCTACTCCTTTTCAACCTGCATAAAGCTAAGTTCCAAGGGTGTTTTACGTCCAAAAATCTTCACCATTACCTGCAGCTTTTTCTTCTCTTCATTGATCGCCTCAATGGTTCCGTTAAAGCCGTTGAATGGTCCATCGATCACTTTTACTGTTTCACCTACTACATAAGGAATGTTTAGTTCCTCATCGGTAACTGCAAGTTCATCAACCCTACCCAGTATCCTGTTAACCTCATTTTGTCGCATAGGTACCGGATCTCCCCCTTTGGTGTCGCCTAAGAAGCCTATCACATTAGGAATATTCCTTAATGTATGGGCAACCTCACCTAATAAAGATGCTTCGATTAGCACATATCCAGGGAAAAAGTTTCTTTCCTTACTGATTTTTTTACCGTTCCGAATCTGGTAAACCTTTTCGGTTGGTATTAAAACCTGTGAAACATAATCCTGGAGGTCTCCATGTGCGATTTCGTTTTCGATATATTCTTTGACTTTCTTCTCTTTACCTCCGATAGCCCGCAGAACATACCATTTTTTACTATTTTCGCTCATACCACCTCCTGGTTTTTAAATTAATAAAATAACCCATAAACAAAATCCATTATGTTTTCAAATGAGAAATCCATAATGAATATCATGAGTGATATAATAAAGGAAGCAACCATTACCACTAAAGCACTGTTTTGCAATTCTTTCCAAGTAGGCCAGGTTACTTTATGAACCAATTCGTCATAGGCCTCTTGTAAATATACCTTCAGTTTCATTTTTTATTTTTAAAATATTGCCGGATGGTAAGGATCGAACTTACTTTAAAACACCAGTCAGAGTTTCATCCGAAAATATGTCCCGGACATATGCCCGGGACATATAATTATTTATATTTTTAATTGAAATTATTCAACAATTTCGGTAACCTGACCCGCACCAACTGTACGTCCGCCTTCACGTATAGCGAAACGGAGCCCTACGTTAATAGCTACAGGATAAATCAGGTGAACTTCAATTGAAACGTTATCGCCAGGCATTACCATTTCACGTCCTTCCGGAAGGTGGATTTCACCGGTTACATCCAGGGTACGTAAATAGAACTGCGGGCGGTATTTATTATGGAAAGGAGTATGGCGGCCACCTTCTTCTTTTTTCAATACATAAACCTCTGCTTTAAAAATGGTATGAGGTGTGATTGAACCAGGTTTTGCCAAAATCTGTCCACGTTTGATTTCTTTTTTATCAACACCACGAAGCAATAAACCAACGTTATCACCAGCTTGACCGTCATCAAGAATTTTACGGAACATTTCAACTCCTGTACAAACAGTTTTACGACCTTCTGCGCCAAGACCGATAATTTGAAGTTCGTCACCGGTATGAATTTTACCGGTTTCAATACGACCTGTAGCAACTGTTCCACGGCCGGTAATTGAGAAAACGTCTTCTACAGGCATCAGGAAAGGCTTGTCAACATCACGTGGAGGAAGTGGAATCCAGCTATCAACTGCATCCATCAATTCCATTACTTTATCTTCCCACTGAGCTTCCCCATTCATAGCACCAAGGGCTGATCCCCTGATAACAGGAGTATTATCTCCGTCGAATTCATAGAATTCGAGTAACTCACGGATTTCCATTTCAACCAGTTCGAGAAGTTCTTCATCGTCAACCATGTCAACTTTGTTCATAAACACAACCAGTTTAGGAACGTTTACCTGACGTGCTAGAAGGATATGTTCACGGGTTTGTGGCATAGGACCATCAGTAGCAGCAACTACAATGATTGCTCCATCCATTTGTGCAGCACCAGTTACCATGTTTTTAACGTAGTCGGCGTGCCCCGGACAGTCAACGTGAGCATAGTGACGTTTTTCAGTCTGATACTCTACGTGAGCAGTGTTAATTGTGATACCCCTTTCTTTTTCTTCAGGAGCATTGTCGATTGCATCGAAGGACTTAATTTCTGAAAGACCTTTTTTTGCTAATACCATTGTAATAGCAGCGGTAAGGGTAGTTTTTCCATGGTCAACGTGGCCAATTGTACCAATATTGACATGTTCCTTATCCCTAACAAATGTTTGTTTAGCCATAACTGCAAAATTTTTAATTTATTTTATTTCAAATCATCTGAGCCGAAGACGAGAATTGAACTCGTGACCTCATCCTTACCAAGGATGCGCTCTACCCCTGAGCTACTCCGGCAAAAATACACAATGAGA
>JAFGGF010000232.1 GCA_016930735.1 Prolixibacteraceae bacterium | reverse complement strand
TTTAACCGCGATTTAATGGGATTGCAGGACAGCCTGAAAGCAGGGCTAAATCGGATGCCTTCAATAATTCCACCGATGCCCTGGATTGATAATATTCCTCCTCCGGCTCCGGTAAAATTCAAAAAGAGTGGAAAAAAGATCAAATGGGGTATTCCTGTTTATAAAAACGAAATGGATCGCCCTGTAAAGTATGCTGTTTACTTGCAGGAAGATGGTATTAATTCACATAAAATCCTTTATTCTATTTGTACTGAGGATCAATTCAAATTTAATCGGATTAACCGGAAAAAGAAAAAATACAAAGTTGAGGTTTCGTCACTCGACAGGCTAAATAACGAAAGCAGAACAACACTGCCTGTAACCATAAAATTGTAAGATTTATTTTTAGATAGAAATTATTCGAGTACTTTTGCAAACCACGGACTGTAGCTCAGTCCCGATAAACCAGAAATCTGCGATTTCATTGTTTATCGAGGATGCACGAAAAAAATAACAAAATGAAATTTTGTATTTTTCGGCATTGGCAGAGCATCCACATGATAGTTATTGTGATTTATCAGGAGGGTCCAAGGTGAAATTATTTAAAATTTGTTCTTAAATTTATTTTCCTGAATCAAATACCGAAATCGGCCTGTAGCTCAGTTGGCAGAGCAGCTGACTCTTAATCAGCGGGTCCAGGGTTCGAATCCCTGCAGGCCGACCTCTTTGAATTATTCTTCCGTTTATTTATTAACACATCAGTAGTCTTACGGTTCCCTGTCCCGCTGACTCCAAACAGACGGGGAATCCCAGCAGGCCGGCTCAGAATTGAAATTATTCGCTAATTTAATAAAATAGCTTCTGTGTAATATTAATTATAAAGATCTGTGCTTTAGCTTTTTTAATCCTTAATTATTATCTCCTGAAAGTTTCTTTTCCAATTCCCTGACTTTATCCTTTAACTCCTTTATTCTGAATTCTCTCCCCACAAACAAATTATTGAATTCTTCCAGTTCCCTGTTTTTTTCTTCCAGTTCAGCTGTTCGTTCATTTACTAGTTTTTCAAGTTGGTTCTGGTATTTGTAAAGTTCTTCTTCTGCTTTAACACGTTCGGATATATCAGTAACAATTGAAATTACTTCTTTAATTTCCTCCTGGTCTTTTAAAAATGTAGTAGTTATTTCTGCTGTAAAAATTTCACCGTTTTTCCTTGTTAATTTATGATTTATCCTTAAAAATTCTTTATCATTTTTTATTGCCTCCTGTAATTTCTGACCAAACTGTTTGTAAGCTTCTTCATCAGGATAAAGAAACCCTGTATTTTTCCCGTAGCATTCTTCAGGCGAATAACCAAAAACTTCCTTTACGCTGTTGTTCACATAAATAATTTTCCTGTCAGTAAGTTTCACAGTAAAAACCACATCTACTAATGAGTTATTTAACTTTTCCAGATATTTTAAATTTTCTTTCAGGTCCTTTTCGTTACTTTTTTGTTTCGTTATGTCCTGAAAAGAAGTAACAAACTTATCATCTTTAAAAGGTGATGTCATTATGTTAAACCATCTTTTATTTAAAGGGCTTAGATATTCTGTCGATACCGTTTGTTTATTTGTTTTATGCTGCTGCCAGAATTCCTTTATAAATTCTTTTTCTATACTATACAGTTTTGTTGCAAGGTTGCCGATAACAACTTCATTTTTATTAAAATCCGCAATTTTATAAAACGCTTTGTTTACTTCCAGAATCCTGTAATCAACCATTTCCCCTGAATCGTTATATACGATTTCGTTTAATGCAACACCTTCTGATAGGGTATCGAAAATAATCTGCAGCCGTTCCTTATCCTCAAGCAATAAATTTTCTGTCAGCTTTCGTTTTGTGATATCTTTATCGGCACCGATGTAGCCTTTAAGATTACCGGAATCATCAAGCACCGGCAATCCATTCGTTAACAAACAAACACTATGTCCCTCTTTGTGCAGGTTCCAGTTTTCCAGGTCAACAATCGAACTTTTGGTTTCCACAATTTTCCTGAATATTTTTGAGACCCTTTCGCTTTCATCCGGAGGCATCAGATCAAAAGGAGTTTTACCTAAAATTTCATTTACCTGATACCCAAGAACCTGTTCAATCCGCTCTGAACAATAAGTATACCTCCCGTTTTTATCAACTTCCCAAATCCAGTCGGAAGTACTGCGGATAATTGCCTGATTCTTTTCATCTCTTTCTTTTATTGCCCTATTCGATTTTATTTCATTCAGATGATTTAAACCTATACTTGCTATAATTTCAATAAATCCTTTTATAAAATCGAGATATAAATTGAGTTTCTCTTTTGTCCAGACAGGTACTTTTTTTACAGCTTCCAAATATTCCTCTTCGTCGAAGCCGTATTTTTTCGCTTGTTTCCTGAAGAATTCCAGGTTGGGTTTTTCAAGGAAAAACTGGCCGGTAAAAAAATTACCCAGATGTTTCCCGTCAATAATAATCGGAGTCGCATTATCAATTAAACCATGAGGGCATTTGTAACTAACTGCAGGATCAGCTTCATGAATGTGTTCGAGAATGTATTTATCGCTTTTAATACATTCTTTTTCACATTCGGGGTTTACTCTGTGGAATTTGGTGCATATATCCTGCCATGCAACAGCAGTAAGAACTTTACCCTCATTATCAATTATAGAAGATGGAAATGAATAAACTGAATTCAATTTTTCCTGTAAATCCTGAAGCAAAGGTATATCGATTAAATCTTCCAGTTTATAATCCATATTCAAAATCATTCCAATATTTTAAATATACAATATTTTTCAATAACCTGACAGGTTATTATTTATTAACATAAGTCCTTTTCAACCATAAG
>JAFGGF010000036.1 GCA_016930735.1 Prolixibacteraceae bacterium | reverse complement strand
TGCTGATTATGAAATAATACTTTTTTCGGAAAATTTTGGTCGAAATGGACAAGTGAATCTTGATTGTGTAGATGAGGAATCTCGGAACTGGGGGGCGGATGCACCAATAGCCGACATTCTTGAATTGAATACATGGTATTATATTGTTATTTATTACAACCCGCGTTTTAAACATGAATATGTAAATGAGGAGGGGGAGCAGCGCCAGGCTTCAAGTGTTTACTGTTTAATCAGAGATGAAAACTTTGACGAAATATTTGCCAGCAGAGGACATACGGAATCTCCACCAACTAATAGCAATGGTTTGTTTAGAATTGGTTTTGGCGGTTGGGGTGATTCCTACTTTGACGGATGGATTGACGAACTGAGAATTAGCAATTCTTATAGAAAGTACAGAGACGACGTTTTGGCAAATGTGGATGTTAGTTCTTTCAAGGATTCCGTGTTTTTACCACTTAAGGATAGATGGACAGTTTATCAGTGGCCACTGGCAGAATATTTTCCGTTCAATAATGAAAAAAATGATATTGAAAGGGAGAATGCCTGTGGCCCAACAATGTTAACTCGGGCAATCCATTACTGGGAATATCCTCGGTTCCCGAAAGGAATTATCGAACACAATTGGGCAGGTCTTGACTGGTATGCCAATTATGATGAGACCGAATATTTGTGGGATCAAATGCCGCCATTCTTCATTGATAATACCGAAGAAGAATACGGACCTGCAGCTCTTTTATCAGCGCAAGTTGGAGTAGCCTCCTTAAAAACTTATGATAACATGTATTGCATGCCAAAATTCCTCAAAGAAAATTTCCGTTATTCAAAAAAAACAAGACTCGTTTTTGAGGAGGAATACACAAAAGAAGAATGGGAAAATATAATCAAAAACGAGCTCAACAATGGACGAATATGTATGGTTGGTGGATGGGGCCATTATTATCTCATTAATGGCTACAACTCCAAGAATGAGTTTTTTACCGATTATTCATTTAACGATGTTTATTGGAAAGATATTAAAGAGTTTGATTTTGGTGATATGCAAGATATGATTATCTACTTTGAACCTGCCTGGAACGATAAAACAATTGAAATTATTACACCAACAGAAAACAGTCATTTAAAAACCAATTCGGAAATTGAAATAAAATGGGAAAGCACGAATATTTCAAATGTTATTCTTGAATATTCAGATGATGCCGGTAAAAGCTGGGATATAATTACAGAAAGTACTGATGCCAGCACGGGAAATTATCTTTGGACGACTCCAGATATTGGAACAAAAAAATATAAAATAAGGATTTCTGATACGGAAGATTTAAATATTTACAGACGTACATCTGAATTTGAGGTTTATGAAAATAAACAATTCGAATTTAAAAATCCAACCACAAGTTCAGTAGTTACAGGAGGAATGCAGCAACCAATCTACTGGGAAACATCCGGAATTACAACCTTTAAACTGGAATATTCAACCAACAACGGTGAAAACTGGTTACTCATTCAGGATTCTGTAAATAGTAAGCAGGATTTAAACTTCATTTTTCCAATAATACAAACAAACGAGGGAATATTGAGAGCCACTGATTTGGAAAACGGAGAACTTACTTTTTTATCCGGTACATTTAATATCTCAAATAATTCAGCCAAAAGCTTTCAATATAATGATGAATACGGAACAGAACTTTTAATGCATTTTGAAAATAACCTTGAAAATGCCGCAAATAGTAATTTAAAAGCTTTTGTTGGCTTGGCGATTGGCGATTATATCGAAAATTATGATATGAATTTGGGGAAGGCATATCAAATTGATAACAGACCCAAAAATATAATGGCAAATTTTCTTTGGATAAAAAATTCTGAAAACCTCGATTTGGGAAACAACTGGACCATGGAAACCTGGGCTAAACTAAAAAGTATTGGTGACGAAAATACTGGTTATTACCCTGTTGTTATTGAAAAAGAAGATGTTGTGGGAATAATTATCGACCAAAATTATGCTGCGTTTAAAAATGGATTTCATGCCTATTTAAATTTTGCGGATGGTTCTAATATGACTTTTTTTCAAAATCAATCGCTCGATTTTGATAAATGGTATCATGTTTCCCTAATTAGCGACTCTGCTTCGCAAACCGTTAACTTTTTTGTACATGATGAAAATAGAAATTTGATTTATGAAAATTTTCAACCTTTTCCTGAAGGCAGCAACGGCATTTTAAAACAGAACCAAAATCAGTTAAAAATTGGAGGTACTGGCGGGCCCAGCAACCGGTATTTTGATGGATTTGTTGATGAAATCCGGGTGATTAAAAGTTCAACCCTTTTCAATTATCTCGAATTAACTGAACTCCCTTTTTCTGACGATTTTGAAGAACAAATCAGCGATGATGCCACTTTCACAAAATGGACAACTCAAAATATGGAAGGTTGGCATTTCTGGCACATGGTAGATTACCAAGGCATTAACAGTAGTCAATGTATGCGTTTCGAAAATACGGACATCGATCAAAATGACTGGTTAATTACCAAACCCATTAATACCTCTGCAATAAACCGGCTAAACATTAGTTTTGATAATTACCATGTTGGAGCTGGAATGAAACCCAAACTTTTATATAAAGTTTTATACACAGACGGTACCGTTTCAGATTGGATTGAACTGGAATATTCTTTAAGTGAAAACGAAAATGAATGGCATAACACCGGGAATTTAGTTATTGATGATTTGGGGGATGCTATTTATTTTGCATTCCAGGCGGAATTCACTGCAAACGGAGGAATCTATTTTTTAATGGATAATTTTAATGTAACCGGAACCATTACCGGCTCTGAAATCAAAAAAATTGCAGCAAACGATTTTAAAGTTTACCCCAACCCCAT
>JAFGGF010000231.1 GCA_016930735.1 Prolixibacteraceae bacterium | reverse complement strand
GGATTGCTGACAAAACGGATAAATGGTTTTTCACAGACCCGTGAATTTTATTCGCCTGAATACACTCCTGAGAACATCGGATCAGAAAAGCCTGATCACAGGACAACCCTATACTGGAATCCGGAAATTGTATTTAAGAATAATTCAGATACCATCTCATTCTTTACCTGCGACAACCTTGCTCGCTATAAAATTTTTGTGGAGGGCATTTCCGAAACCGGGAAAATAATTCTGGGTGAAGCCGGGTTTGAAGTAAATACTTTTTATCAAGGTATTTTTGAATCTGAATAGCTCACGGATAATACCGATTCAACAGATTTATTCAGATTAATCAGTACAAATCAGTAATATCAGTAATATCTGTGTTGCGTTTATTAAAAAACCATTGTAAAACATAAAAATGCCTTGAGCTTTCAGGGTAAGTTGGTACAATTATTGGATAATTCCGGGTATTAAATTAGCAAATTGAAATTTGCCCAAAATTTAACAGACGCACAGATTTCATTTCCCGACCACGGTTCCATGCCGTGGTTTTTTTATTAAAGTGAAATAATGTTTAAACCCATTTAAAAATCCGATTTTAATCAAAATAAAAATAACTTAATCAAAAATATGTGTATGATAGGCGGGTTATTTTTATCTTTATAAAAACAAAATAATATGAATAAACCCGGAATTATTAAGCGGGATGCCTGGCTGCAGCCTTTTGAAAATACATTAAGAGGATGGCAACAAAGGTTTTTGGAAAGATCTGACCAACTGACCTGTGGAAAAAATATTTATGATTTTGCCACCGGGCACCTTTTTTACGGGCTGCATAAGGATAAAAAAGGATGGATCATAAGAGAGTGGGCTCCCAATGCAACCGAAATCTTCCTGATCGGAAATTTTAACCACTGGCAGGAAAATGAAAAATACCGGTTTGAAAAAGGGGAAAACGGGACCTGGAACCTTCGCCTGAAAATTCAGGAATTAAATCATCTCGATTTATATGCATTGTCGGTCCATTGGCCTGGCGGGAGCGGAAAAAGATTGCCTGCATGGGCAACAAGGGTAGTTCAGGATGAACACACCAAAATATTCAATGCACAGGTGTGGCTGCCCGAAGAACCATTCAAATGGAAAAACAAAGCCGAAATCCGGATTGAAAATCCCTTGATTTATGAAGCTCATATCGGAATGGCAGGCGAAGAAGAATGGGTTCATACTTTTAATGAATTCAGGGAAAATATTTTGCCAAAAGTAAAGGAAAACGGTTACAATACCATCCAGTTGATGGCAATACCTGAGCATCCTTATTACGGAAGTTTCGGGTACCATGTATCCAGCTTTTTTGCACCGTCATCGCGGTTCGGGACAACGGAAGAATTAAAACAACTGGTTGATGAAGCCCATGGTTTGGGAATAGCAGTAATTATGGACCTGGTTCATTCACATGCAGTAAAAAATGAAGTGGAAGGCCTGGGAAAATATGACGGGACCAGTTACCAGTTTTTCCACAACGGACCCAAAGGGGAACACCCGGCATGGGATTCGTATTGTTTTAATTACGGCAAAAATGAAGTTTTACATTTCCTCTTATCCAATATAAAATACTGGCTCGAAGTATTTAATTTCGATGGATTCCGGTTCGATGGCGTTACCAGCATGCTTTATTTCGACCATGGATTGGGTAAAGCTTTCACTAACTATGATGATTATTTTGGCGGGAATACCGATGTTGAAGCCATTGTTTATTTTAAGCTGGCAAACCAGTTGATTCATGAAATTAAACCTTATGCAATTTCCATTGCTGAAGATATGAGCGGAATGCCCGGGCTGGCTTCTCCTATTTCCGATTACGGGCTCGGTTTTGATATGCGTATGGCAATGGGGCTGCCTGATTTCTGGATAAAAACCATCAAGGAAAAATCGGATGATGAGTGGGACATGGGAGAATTGTTCTTTCAGCTTACTTCGAAACGGTTGGACGAAAAGGTAGTTAGTTATGCCGAATCGCACGACCAGGCTTTGGTTGGCGATAAAACCATCATTTTTCGCCTGATTGATAAGGAAATGTATTTCAGCATGAGGAAAGACCAGCCCAACATGATTGTTGAGCGGGGGATTGCTTTGCATAAAATGATCAGGCTGGCAACAGCTTCAGCGGCCGGTGGAGCCTACCTGAATTTTATGGGAAATGAATACGGGCACCCAGAATGGATAGATTTTCCAAGGGAAGGCAATGGCTGGTCGTTTAAACATGCACGGCGAATCTGGAGTATCGCTGAAGACCCGGAACTAAAATTTCACTGGTTATATGATTTCGATAAGGAAATGATAAATTTTATCGGTTCAGCTAATCTTTATTCGTGGTTATCTGTTGACAAGGTTGTGGAAAATAAGCCCGATAAGGTTTTGGCTTACCACCGGGGGCCGTACCTGTTTGTTTTCAACTTTAATCCGACTCAGTCGTTTACTGATTACGGGATTCCGCTTGGAGCCGGAAAATACAGGATTATTCTGAATACTGATTCAGGGAGGTTTGGCGGCTTCGACCGGGTGGATGATAAGCTGGCATATTATACACTTCCTTCCGGAAATGCAAAAAGCCAGCATTACCTGAAACTGTACCTTCCCGCCCGGATGGCATTGGTACTGGAAAGAAAAGAGATAAAAAAGGTTAAATAAATGAGGTTTTATACTGAAGTTGATATTCCTGATTTCCCTGTAAAGATTGATTATTCATCAAAAATAATGATGATGGGGTCATGTTTTGCGGAAGAGATGGGGGCAAAAATGGAAAAGCTGAAGTATAATATCGATGTCAATCCTTTTGGAATTTTATACAATCCGGTTTCCATAGCAAACAGCCTGAAAATTTTAATAAAAAAAAGGATGTTTAATCCGGGTGACCTGTATTTTAAAGACGGGCTTTGGTTTAGTTTTTCGCATCACGGGAAGTTTTCATCCGAAGATCAGGAGAAAGTGCTGAAGCAGGTCAATTTAAGGATTAGTGCCGGTGCTGAAAACCTGAGAAATGCGGATTACCTGTTTCTCACATTCGGGACAGCCTGGGTTTATGAATTAAAATCAACCGGGCAGGTTGTAACCAACTGCCATAAAGTTCCTGAAGCAGAATTTAAAAGGTATCGCCTGCCGGTAAATGAAATAACCGAGGTTTTTAGTGATGTGCTGAATGAGCTTTGGCTTTTGAACCCAAAACTTCAGGTTGTATTTACAATAAGCCCGATCAGACACTGGAAAGACGGGGCAATTGAAAATCAGGTCAGTAAATCGACACTGTTACTTGCTGTAAATAATATTATTGAAAGTGTTGAAAATAATCAGTGCAGCTATTTCCCTTCTTACGAGATTGTTATGGATGAACTTCGTGATTACCGGTTTTATGCTCCTGATATGTTGCATTTGTCGGAGGTTGCAACACAATATATCTGGAATAAATTTGAACAGGCTTTAATTACTGAGGAATCCGGGAAAATTTCAAATGAGATTCTGAAAATTCAAAAAGCAGTTGAACACAGGCCTGTAAACAGAAATACTCCGGTATTTAAAAATTTTGTTACAAATAGTTTGTTTAAAATAGAAGAGTTGTTAAAACAATATCCCAATCTTAATTTAAATTTAGAAAAGGAATATTTTAACGAATTAAAAAGGAGTTTATAAGTTATTATTAATTGAAAGTTGTAGCTTTGGTATATCCTGCCTGACTACTCCTGGAAAAAGTAAAAATGCCTTATCATATGAGCTACCTTAATTTTGACAAAGGGCAACTTGTAAATCTGGAATATTCTTTAGACAAGGAGATTCTAAGGTCGAATCGTGCCGGGTCATATACCAGCACCACATTAATTGGTTGTAACACACGTAAATATCATGGTTTATTGATTACTCCAATTAAGGAGTTTAACAATGAAAAACATGTTTTGCTTTCATCACTTGATGTTTCGGTTGTTCAACGCAATTCTGAATTTAATTTGGGCATCCATCGGTTTCAGGGGGGGTATTACGAACCAAACGGGCATAAATACATCAGGGATATTGAAATAGAAAAAATTCCTAAGATTACTTATCGGGTAGGTGATGTTATTTTATCAATGGAGAGGATTCTTATAGAGGAAGAACAGCAGGTTATTATAAAATATACACTTGAAGATGCACATTCCCCAACAGTTTTAAGATTAAGGCCTTTCCTTGCTTTCAGGGGGATACATAATTTAAGTAAAGCCAACCTTTATGTTAACCGCAGGTATATTAATATCGGCAACGGCATAAAAATAAGGCTATATGAAGGTTATCCATACCTTCATATGCAGTTAAACAAGAAGTGTGATTTTATCCCGGTTCCCGACTGGTATTATAATATTGAATACATAAAGGAAAAATCAAGGGGTTATGAGTATCTGGAAGACCTGTATGTTCCCGGTTATTTCGAGGTGCAGGTTAAAAAAGGGGAAAGCATTTTATTTTCTGGATCCCTTTTCGCAGAAAATACCCGGTTTATGAAAAAGCATTTTAAGGATGAATTAGCCAAGCGGAACACACGTTTCGATTTTCTTTCTTTTTTAAAGAATGCATCAGAACAGTTTATTTTTAAAAAGGGGAATGATACCGATATCATCGCCGGTTTCCCTTGGTATGGGAGCATTACAAGGCAATCATTTATTGCGCTCCCCGGTTTGGTCGATGCTACCGGAAATGCCGAATTATATCCGAAGGTTTTAAAAACCTATTGCAAATATCTGAAAGATGGCTTGTTTCCGGGGAGCATTGAAAATAAAAGCCCTGTTTATAATTCGACCGATACACCTTTATGGTTTATTTGGGCTTTACAGCAATTGTATAAAACTTCAGGGAATGGGAAATCGGTATGGAAAGAATACGGGAAACCAATAAAATCAATTCTGAACAGTTATAAAAAAGGGCTTTCTTTTAACAACAAAATGCTGGCAAACGCATTGATTTATGCGGGGAAAGAAGGTGTGGCATTAACATGGATGGATTCATACAGTAATGGATTACCTGTTGTTCAGAGGAAAGGGATGGCAGTTGAAATTAATGCCCTTTGGTATAACGCAGTTGTTTTTGCAACTGAATTGGCTGAACAGGCAAATGATCACCATTTTTTAATGGAATGGGAGGGTATTACGGAAAAAATAAAAGATTCATTCCTTGAATCATTCTGGAAAGAGGAAGCAGGCTATCTGGCTGATTATATTGATGGAGATTATATTGATATGTCGGTACGCCCCAACATGGTTATTGCAACAGCTCTCGATTTCAGTCCGTTAAAAAGGGAGCAGAAAAAACACATATTAAGTGTTTGCCGAAATCAGTTACTGACTCCACGCGGGTTAAGAACCTTGTCGCCTGAAAACCCAAAATATAAAGGAGTTATTGAAGGCAATCAGGAAGAACGTGAGAAGTGTGCTCATCAGGGGGCAGTTTATCCCTGGCTGATCCGTTTTTTTGTTGAAGGATATTTAAAAGTGCATAGCCGTGGCGGTGTGCATTTTATTAAAAAACTGATGGAATCGTTTGAGGATGAACTAAGCGAACATTGCATAGGAACACTTTCAGAAGCATATAACGGGAATCCTCCGCACAGGGCAAAAGGAGCCGTTTCGCAGGCATGGAATGTTGCCTCAGTTGTTTCAGCATATAAAATGGTTCAGGAATACGAAAATTAATAATCAGATGAAGGTTTTAATGTTTGGTTGGGAATTCCCCCCTCACATTTCCGGCGGGCTTGGAACAGCATGCTATGGATTAACCCATGGTTTGGCAGAATTTAAAGACATTGAAGTGGTTTTTGTTGTTCCAAAGGCTTTTGGCGATGAAGATCAAAGTACGATAAAACTGATAGGGGCAAACAATATTTCTCTTACCAAGAAGGAAATTTCGTTTGAGGACCTACAGGAAAAAATAGATTATTACCAGGTTCATGCAGGAATAATTCCGTATACGAGCCCGGAAGAATTCTGGCAACTGGCAGGCCAGAAATATTCACTCAATAATCCTTTTATTCAGACAAATGATAAAGGGACAATTGAATTTTCGGGAGAATATGGTGCCAGTCTGCTGGATGAAATCTATAAATATTCAGTTGTAGCAGAGAATATTGCCCGCAACAATGATTTCGACCTGATACATGCCCACGACTGGCTGGCTTACCCGGCCGGTCTGGCCGCAAAAAGGCATTCCGGGAAGCCGTTAATTATCCATGTACATGCTACTGATTTTGACCGGAGCGGGGGAAATGTAAATCCACAGGTTTATTCAATTGAAAGGGAAGGCATGGAAGAAGCCGATCATATTATTACAGTAAGTAATTTTACCCG
>JAFGGF010000230.1 GCA_016930735.1 Prolixibacteraceae bacterium | reverse complement strand
TAAAAAATTACGGTATCCATTTTAACGAAAAAATACAGGAATGGAAAAATCAGGATTATCATTATCATTAAAGAATTACAAGGAAAATAACTGAATATTAGAAGTGATTGCACATATTAAAATTCATTGCCGTGAAGAAAATAATATTCTTAATAATCGGATTTCTGATTTCGATATCAGTTAATTCACAAACACTTGCAGAAAAGCTGGGCTATAAAAATACCGACCGTTTGCTTATTATTAATTGCGACGATGCAGGAATGTGCAGTGCAGCCAACCTTGCAGCAGTTGATGGACAGAAAAATGGATTAATCACTTCAACCACGATCATGGTCCCCTGCCCTGAATCGGATAAAATGATTGAACTTGCTAAATCAAATTCACTTGATGCCGGAATACATCTTACTCATACTGCAGAATGGAAAAAATACAGGTGGGGACCTGTTGCACCTGTAAAAAAAGTCAGTGGCCTGATTGATAAGGAAGGTTATTTATGGAGAAGTATTGAAGAAGTATACATCAATTCCACACCCCTGGAAGCATATCGCGAAAGCAAAGCACAGATTCAGAAAGCAGTGAATGCCGGGCTGAAAATTACTCATATCGATTCGCATATGGGAACATTACAATTATCGCCTCCTTATGTAGATGTTTACCTTGAACTTGCAACTGAATTTAATGTTCCGGTAAGGATGGCTTCACAGGAAACCCTGGAAAAATACGGACAGGCAGATACAAGGAAAAGATTTGAAGAAAAGGGGATCCTGTTTCCGGATTATTTTATTTATGAAGAATTAAATAATTATACAGAAGACGATATCAAAACATTCTGGACTAATATAATTAAAAGCCTGAAACCAGGTGTTACCGAGCTATTTATCCATGCTTCGGTACCCGACGAAAAATTAAAATCGATAACCGACAGTTGGAAAACACGAAATGCTGAATATGAGCTTTTTACAAACGATAAAGAATTCGCGGAATTTGTAAAAGACGAAGGAATATTATTAATAGGTTATAAAGCATTATTAGAGTTACAACGAAATAAATAGATTATACTTAAACCCTTTTCAGCAAAAAGATGGGTAAAATACTTGTTTTATACTACAGTAAAGATGGGAATACAAAAAAAATGGCTGAACTTGTTGCTAATGGGGCGAAGCAAATTCCTGACACTGAAGTTCGGCTAAAAGCAGTTTCAGAAGCTACCCGCGACGATGTTTACTGGTGTGATGGTATGGCAGCCGGGTCACCAACATTTCTGGGAACAGTTGCATCAGAAATGAAAAAATTCTGGGAAGATATCCAGCCCGAATGGCAAAAAATAGATGGTAAAATTGGTTGCGCCTTCAGTTCCCAGGGTGGATGGGGAGGAGGTGCAGAGCTTACCTGCCAGGCATTGTTAACCATTATGATGAATTTTGGGTTTCTTGTATTTGGCGTTACCGATTATTCAGGGCATCAGTTTACAGCCCACTATGGTGCCACACAAGCGGGAGAGCCAAGGTCGGAAAAAGAAATTAATGCCTGCCTGAGGCTAGGAAGGAGGCTGGCTGAATGGATAGCGGTTTATGTAGACGGGAAAAAAGAACAACATCCGCTAAACGGGCATTACAAACGAAATTCATGGGATAAATAAAACAATATTTACTGATAAAACTAACTGACATGCTAACAAAATCTGCACTTGAAGCGTTGAATATCCTCCGCGACGGTAGCCAGTTCACCTGGTATGTAATCCCTATATTTGCCTTTGTAGTTTATATTTATGCAGTTGAAATTGAACGGAAAAACTGGAACCTCGTTTTTGCCGGGCTGGCATTCTGGGGAATGGACTGGTTCAATGAAATCTGGAATTCACTTGTGTTCCATTTTACAGATTATGCACCTGTTTGGGGGGCTCCCGGCGATACCGCTTTCCTGATCTTTATAGGGCTTAATATTGAAATCTGTTTTATGTTTGCAATAGCTGGCATTGCTTTTGGCAAATTGCTGCCTTCCGATAAAAAACTTAAAATCCTGGGAATTCCAAACCGGATCCTCCTTGCAGTAGTTTTTTCCATTTTTTGTGTTTTTGTCGAAGTTCTTTTAAACCTGATTGGTGCATTAACCTGGGACTATTCCTGGTGGAATATTAAAGCACCTTTCCTGATATTCCTTTTCGGTTACCTGCCGTTTTTCCTTGTTTCATTCTGGGTTTTCGACATAAAAACGATAAGGAAAAAAATGCTGGTTACCGTAATTATTTATTCAGTAGATGCGCTTGCTATAATTATTTTCGGATTGATTTTGGGATGGTTATAATTTATTAAAACTATCAATTGTTTTTTCGAAGAATAAAAAAGGCAATAATATTAAATATTTCCAGCCTTCCTAATAACATATTAAGTGTTAATACAAGTTTTGCTGCTCCGGGCAACGAAGAGAAATTTCCAAGAGAACTGACATTTTCAAATCCGGGACCCACATTCCCGATTGTAGCAATTGATGCCGAGAATGCTGTAAAAGAATCAACATTCATCATTGTAAGAATAAGCGTAGTTGTAAAAAATGTGACTATGTAAACCACAATAAATAACAAAGTCTGCCTTTCCAGTTGCTCATTAATATTGACATTGCCAATACGTATTGAAAGTACAGCCCTGGGGTGATGAACCAGTTTTACCTGTTTCCATAACGATTTAAGAAGAATATAGATCCTGTCAAATTTCAGCCCTCCCGAAGTTGATCCAACCATGGCACACTGGATAGTAAAATAAATCAGGATCATTTGAGTAAAATAGGGCCAACTGGCAGTATCCTTTGTAGCAAAACCGGTTGTAGATCCAAGTGATACAACCTGGAATGCTGCATTACGAACCGATTCCCACCAGCTATAATACCCTGATAAATAAAGTTTTATGGCAACAAGAACAATTCCAATTAAAATAACAATAATGAATGACCTGACTATTGGTGACCTGAAAATATTTTCCTTCCTTCGGGCAAGTGTCCCGTAAATTAATCCAAAATGCATTCCGCTTAACAGCATAAATACAATAATTATTATTTCAATGGATGTACTGTTAAAATAAGCGATGCTCATATTTTTAGTTGAAAAACCGCCGGTAGCAATGGTTGCAAAGGAATGGTTAACAGCATCGAATAAACTCATACCAAATACGGTCAGAAGGATTGTTTCAAGAAGTGTAAGGCTGATATAAACAATCGCAAGGACACGCACAATTTTTTTCGACCTGTACTGAAAATTCATTTTTGCCAGTTGTGAAATTTCAGTGTTTACAATGGTTAGCTGCGAGTTCTTCGATTGCGGAAGGATCAGCAAAACAAATAAAATAATACCGATACCACCAATCCAGTGGGTTGACGACCGCCAGAAAAGTAATCCTTTAGGTAAAGTTTCTATATTATTCAATATTGTTGAACCCGTAGTTGTATAACCTGAAACACTTTCAAACCAGGCGTTTATAATAGAAAACTCCCCACCCCACATTATATAAGGCAACATTCCGATCAAACAGGTAATCAGCCACCCGATAACAACAATTGCCAGTCCTTCGTTAAAGGAAATATTTTCAGTGGGTTCAACAAAAATTAAGGGGAACAAACCGAAAATTAAACAAATCAATGCACTAAAAAGTAAGGGGATGGAAGAAGTTTCGTGATTAAAAACGGAAATAATCCAGGCAAGAAATAAAAACGCACCATTAAACAGGACAATAAAACCCAGGTGTTTTATAATAATTTCCTTTTTCATTTCCTGGAATCCCTGATTAATCTTTCCAAAAAAGCATTAATTTCTGATTCCAGCTTTTTCAGTTCATCTGATGATTTAACAACAGATATGTTTGCCTGCCCCGGATTATATTCTTTTATTGCTTCAGATAAATTTCCAATAGGAGAAATTATATATTTTGAAATAAAAAAATTAAGCAGGATTGAAAAAATGAACGCTGCAATTATTGCAACTATCCCGGGCATTATCGCACGCCTCGATTCCTCCTTTAAATCATAAGCTTCAGCATGCATACTTTCCTGGTTCAGGTTCATTAAGTTTGTCACATTGTGTTTGGTCTCAAGGAAAGCTTTATGAATATTGTTTCTGTACCAATCAATATTACCCTCCTTTTCGGTATTTACAATGGGTTTTTTCCATTTATCCCTATACTTTGAATAACTTTCCTTAATGGCAGCAACATATATATCCTCATCTTTTTCTGTCTGGTTTCCTTCAGCAATATTCAATGCAAGCATAAAACTGCTGTCTGCCGATTCAATAATTATTCTTCCTTCTTCCCATTGGCCAAGCATAAGCATAAGAATACCACTGTCTTCTCTTTCAAGCGATTCCAGCATAGCCTGAGCAGCATTAATGGTTTTATAATTATCTTCTATAAGAGAATTGACTGATTTGCTCAACTTTGTAAATTCAGAAATCGAAATAGCCCCGGCTATCAAAAGCAATGAAGCAAGCAGGAAAAATCCTGTCATAATCTTTAATTTCAGCCTTGTTTTCATATTCAATCAGAGTTTTTGATTTCCAATTTTACTATTTCACAATTATTTCTTTTATAATCTTCTAACTATGGTCAAATTTAAAGCTAAATAATTAAATCCGGCTACAAATAAGTCAATTTTAGGATTTTCATTAATTCATTTAACAGCCGTTTCACATGACCGTTAATTCAGAATAACAGTTATATTTTTAAATTTTCCTGTACAAATTCAGGAATTATTCAACCTCAAAAACTGCATGAGATTTATACTCGCGATTAAATTCATCAACACTGGAAACCAAAATGGTATGAAATCCTTTTGAAAGGCCTTTTGGCATTTCTGCCACCCATATCTGTGTCGAATTGGAAGGGTTTGCCCAGCTTTTATACTGCCCCCTGTATTTTTGAAATGATTCATCAATAAATGGATCATGCCGGATATTATTTTTCAAACTGATCTTTTCGCCATCATCAATTTGAGCGGTAACTGCAGAATACTTATTGCTGTTAAAAACATTGACAATAATTTCCTTACCCTTGTTTTTATTAAGAGGACTTTCAATACGCATTTGTTCTTTCTGATTTCCTGCAGGATAAAATGTATGGATAAAATTGTTACCTGAAAATTCAAAAATAAAAAATCCGTTTGGCACCCCGTCAATTTGAGTAGATGAAGGAATCCCCCTGTCATCAACAGGTCCGGTCCACCAGGTTCCACTGGCTGAACTGCATATAATTTGTTTAAGTTCATTTTTCCCGTTCCATCCATCCTCTTTGGTAAAAAAATCGTGCTGAAGTGTATGCCTGTGCCCGGCCAGAACCAACACATTTTCTCTTGAATCCAGCACATCAAAAACTTCTGCCCGGTTTAAAATCCTGTCACGTTCACCCGCATTCGGGTCTTTTACAAATGCAATATGCTGGTTTATTACAATCAGTTTATCTTCAGGTACATTTGCCAGATCATTATTTAACCAGGCCAATTGATTTTCGCTTACCTTACCACGATAACAATTCCAGTATGCTTCCACATCGCCCTTCTTACAAAAACGTTCAACATTTTCAAGCACAATAAAATGGACATTTCCATAATCAAAAGAATAATATTCAGGGCCAAAAAAGCTTTTGAAAGAATCGTTGGAATATTTCTCAACTGCATCATAATTTACATCGTGGTTTCCAAGGATATTATAAAAAGGTTTGCCCAATAAAGCCATCGAATTTAAATAACCCGGTATCAAACCGGGGTCGTCATGGGTCAGGTCTCCAAGAGAAATAACAAAATCAAACTGATAATTTAACGCAGGTGAAACAACATCTTCCCTGAAATACTGCAACTCATCCTGGCTTGCAGCCTGAACATCGGCAACAACAAGCATTTTAAATTCATTTTGAACTTTATCCTTTATCAAAGGAAAATTTATTTCAGATGGCAGATTGCCGGTTGGTTTTATAGCTTCCTGCTCAAGGTCAGGGGAACCTTCCGGTTGGTAGATGTAATAAAACTGTGGAGTATTTTTGTCATTAACCGGAACTTTATACCCGGAAGGTTTTGTAATAAACAGGATTGAAGGATTAAGTACAGTTATTTCATAGTTCCCGTTTTTATCGGTCTTTACAACCTCTAACTGATTGGAAACCAAAACTCCCTGTACACCAGGCTCATTGTCGTCGTAAATACCGTTATTATTCAAATCCTCAAAAACTTTCCCTTTTGCAGTCTCTGCATTTTGCGAGAAACACGTAAAAACTGAACTAATCAATACTGATAAAATAAAATATTTCATTCCAATTAAATTTGATTTTTAATAAAAATTTTGTTACCAGTAAAATTAACAATCTGCAATATAAATGGTTACAATTCAGATACAATTTTAAAACAAGTATAATAAAAAATTTAAATGAAATGCCTGATAAAGACTGCCCTGTATTTGTCTGATCGCAATATATAATGTATTTTGGCAACCATTACCGAATTATTATTATGGTGAATAAACTTTTTAAAGAATCAAACCTTTACATTATTTTCGGGATAACACTTTTTGCTGTTATGGGTGTTGCAAGCATTACTCCAACATTTCCTCAGGTTATTAGACATTACAATCTGACAGCCAAACAAATAGGTTACCTGATCACAGTTTTTACATTTCCGGGGATTTTTACAACACTTTTCCTTGGTATTCTGGCAGACCGATTCGGGCGTAAAGCAATTCTCATCCCATCTATGTTATTATTTGGGATCGCTGGATTTTTATGTGTTTTTCAGATTTCATATGAAGGATTATTGATCATGCGGTTTTTCCAGGGGATTGGAGCAGGTTCTCTTGGCGCATTAAATGTAACCCTGATTGGCGACTTGTGGGAGGGAAATAAAAGAACGCTTGCAATGGGGTACAATGCCAGTGTATTAAGCATTGGAACTGCTTCATTCCCTGCAATTGGAGGGCTGCTTGCAGCCAGCGACTGGCGTTATGCATTCGGATTGCCGATTTTGATTTTGCCACTTTCAGCCATTGTGTTTTTTCGCCTTAAAACTCCTCCTGTTAAAAAAGATATAGCCCTGAAAGAATATATTACCAAGGTCTGGAACACAATAAAGCAAAAAAAGGCGCTTGGATTATTTGCAGTGAACATCCTGGTTTTTATAATCCTGTATGGTGCTTTTCTTTCATTCTTTCCATTACTGATGGAAGAACGTTTTCAGGCAAATTCAAAAGTGATAGGAATTGCATTATCTATTGCATCGGTTACAACAGCTGTTTTTTCAATTTTACTGGGTAAAGTCCGGAAACATTTTAAACCACACACATTAATGTATTTCAGTTCATTCGTTTACATGGCTTCCCTTACAGTGCTGGCTTTTGCCGGAAACTGGTTTCTGTTAATAATTGCAATTCTTTTATTCGGCGCAGCACATGGCTTTTTTATACCGAATATTCAGACAGTGCTTGTTGGTTTTGCACCTCTCTCAGAACGTGCTGCATTTATGGCATTAAACGGCATGGTTTTACGAATCGGTCAGACATT
>JAFGGF010000229.1 GCA_016930735.1 Prolixibacteraceae bacterium | reverse complement strand
GCTTTACCGTATGCAAACGGGCCATTACACATCGGGCACCTGGCAGGTGTTTATGTGCCGGCCGATATTTACACACGCTACCTGCGGTTAAAAAAAGAGGATGTCCTGTTAATAGGCGGTTCCGACGAACATGGTGTCCCCATTACCTTAAAAGCCAAAAACGAAGGAATCACTCCCCAGGATGTTGTGGATATATACCATGAATTGATCAAAAAGTCGTTTGAACGTTTCGGGATTTCCTTTGATGTATATTCCAGGACAAGCGCTGAAGTACATCATGAAACAGCATCGGAATTTTTTAAAAAATTATACGATGAAGGGAAATTTGTTGAAAAAACTTCGGAGCAGTATTTTGATGAAGAAAACAATCAATTTCTTGCCGACCGTTATATAACCGGAACCTGCCCGAAATGTAGTTTTGAAAAAGCCTATGGCGACCAGTGCGAAAGTTGCGGCACTTCGCTCAGTCCGACAGAACTCATCAACCCAAAATCAACCATCAGCGGAAATACACCGGTTTTAAAAGAAACCAAGCACTGGTACCTTCCACTTGATGAATATGAACCCTGGCTAAAGGAATGGATACTTGAAGGGCATAAAGAATGGAAACCAAATGTTTACGGGCAGTGCAAATCATGGATCGACAGTGGTTTATTGCCTCGTGCAGTCACCCGTGACCTGAATTGGGGTGTGCCGGTTCCGGTGGAAGGCGCTGAAGGAAAAGTCCTGTATGTTTGGTTTGATGCTCCCATTGGTTACATTTCAGCAACCAAGGAACTGACTCCGGATTGGGAAAAATACTGGAAAGACCCGGAAACCCGTATGTTGCACTTTATCGGAAAAGATAATATTGTTTTCCATTGCATTATTTTCCCGTGCATGCTAAAAGCCGAAGGAACTTTTAACCTTCCTGAAAATGTGCCGGCCAATGAATTCCTCAATCTCGAAAATGATAAAATTTCCACTTCCCGGAACTGGGCAGTCTGGCTGCACGAATACCTGGATGAATTTCCCGGCAAAGAAGACGTTTTAAAATATGTTTTGACAGCCAACGCCCCGGAAACCAAAGACAATGATTTTACCTGGAAGGACTTCCAGACTCGCAACAACAATGAACTGGTTGCCATTCTCGGAAATTTTGTAAACCGGGCACTGGTTCTAACCAATAAATATTACGATGGAATTGTTCCTGAAAAAGGAGAATTTACTTCAACAGACAGGGAAACACTGAATGAAATAACAACTATAAAAACCAGTGTTGAAAACAGCCTCGATGCATTTCGTATAAGGGAAGCTTTAAAATATGCCATGGACCTGGCCCGCCTGGGAAATAAATACCTGGCAGATGAAGAACCCTGGAAAGTCGTAAAAACAGATGAAAGGCGTGTTAAAACCATTATGAATGTATGTTTGCAGATTACTGCCAACCTGACTATTATCCTGGAACCTTTCCTTCCGTTCAGCATGGAAAAACTACGCGGATTTTTGAACCTTGAAAAACTGGAGTGGGATCAACTGGGAAATCCTGAAATTCTGAAACCCGGTCACCATGTAAATAAACCGGAACTGCTTTTTGAAAAAATTGAAGACGATATGATTGAAAAACAACTTCAGAAACTGATGGATACAAAAAAAGCAAACGAGATGAAAGGAGCTAACGTGACTCCTGCAAAAGACAGTGTTTCTTTTGACGATTTTGGCAAAATGGACATCCGTACGGCAACGGTTCTTGAAGCTGAAAAAGTAGCCAAAACCAAAAAGTTGTTGAAACTGAAAGTGGATACAGGTATCGACAGGAGAACTATTGTTTCGGGGATTGCTGAATACTATGAACCCGAAAATCTGATAGGAAAACAAATTTGCATTCTGGTTAACCTGGAACCTAAAAAACTCAGGGGCATCGAATCGCAGGGTATGATTCTTTGCGCACAGAATGCCGATGGTACCTTATCGATTGTTTCGCCTGACCGGAAAGTAAATAATGGTTCGGAAGTGAAATAAAAATCCCCTATTTCGACCACACTTTGATAAATCAAAGCTGCGTTCTCAATTGTCCCCCTTGTCAAGGGGGATAGTCGGACAAAGTCAACTTTAGTTGGCGTATGGGAGACAGGGGGTAAACATGATAATAGATAATTAAAGATAAAAATATAAGTACCAACTCCTGTTGGTGCTTTTCCGTAGGTTGAAGTACTGCTTAACGCAGATCGGCGACCTACTCAATATAAAAAAACCGCTTTTGTACGCAAGGGCGGTTTTGTTTTAACCACTATTTTGTTTCAATTTCAAAATCGCCAGGTAAAGATGCACCCACCATTTTTTTGCCTAAAGTCCCCTGAAACATAATTAAATCATTCGGTATTGTCCCGTCTTTTCTGATTTTTACTTTGTTGCTCTTAAACCTTATCTCCGAAAAATATAAATTCCTGTAACCAACTTTTGCCAGGTTTAATGGTTTTCCGAAAGAATCAGAATACAATAAATGAAGCTCAATTCCATCCAGGCCATTTATTTCAACAGAATTTGAATCCGGATAATCCAGTTGGAAATTAAAATCTTTAATATTACTGGCAAAAATATTTGTACCGGGAACGACAAGCGTATCATAAACAACATACCCGTTTTCTTTCAGTTTATTAGCATACAGCGACCTGCAAAAATGCATAGGAGAATTATAATAAGCTTTCTCCCTGTTTTTCTTCACTTTTTTTAATTCTGATTTTTTACTGATACTGTCAGGAATGTAATAAAAATACCCTAAGTATTCACTTTATATTTAACACTGAATCGTATGCCATCGCGAAATTTACCAGGTCGACATGCAGGTGGTACCCAAGTAAAGGCAGGAATATTTTTAACGGTTCTTTTGTTTCGGCTTCAAGCTTTTTTAATTTTTTTATTTCCTGAACCCAGGCATCCTTTTCTTTGGCTTTTTTATCTCTTTTAATCTTAACAGTATCTGTTTTTATTTGATTCGGAAAATACTCAGGCATGAAGGTCAGGGCATTAGCATTTTCCAGGATAGCGTTTTCCCCCCAATAATCATAGCCTAAAAAACATTTTTCAAAAATCTCGACATTCTTTTTCCGCAGGTCGCTGTTTACTATGTCAACAGTTTGTAAATCAACAACCCTGGGAACCAATTGAATTGTTATTTTTTCTTTCGCAGGTTTATGAAAGGTCCATTTTTTACTTTCGTAACCTACATAGCTAAAAATCATCTCACAATTTGCTGATTCAATGTATAACTGAAATTTACCTTCTGAATTGCTGATCGTACCGTTTGTTGTCCCGTTCTCATAAATAGTTGCATATTGGATAGACTGGTTGGTTACTGAATCCTTAATAATACCTTTTAAGCTAAATTGTCCAGAAACTGAAACAGGAAATAAAATTAGTATCAGCAGGAGCTTTTTCATTCATTTAGTATTTGATCCGACATTTTAGGATTGAACCAAAAAGATAGTCATAAAAATAATTAAAATCAATAAGTTACCTGCTAAATTTTTATTTTATGTATTTTGACAAAAATCAATATAGTATGAATTATATAACTCATACTTTGATCACTTTTTCGAATATAATGGTGGTTTTATTTTTCTTCAGATGAGGGAATCCACTCTGTTGCTCCCAAATCCGGTCCTTCATCGGAAAGACGTGAATTATTATTTATATCGAAAGGAAACTGCCTGGCCAACTCAACATCTCCGATATTACGTGCAGGAGAAAGTGAATCAAGGCTGTAATTATTTTTATAAATATTGGCAAATTCAGGCTCCAGATCAAAAACTGAATCCGGGAATCTATCCCCGGTAAAAAGTTTGATTCCGCTTGTTTTTATTAAACAATGTGAAAATGAATAATCAAAGGCCTTGTCACCTCCATGGTCAATAGCAAGTTCAACTTCTTCATTCCCATAAATAATTGAATTGCCAAAAAATGCTTTCAGGTCGAAATCATATATTTCATTATTGTATTCATATGAATCGTTTAAAATAAGGACAGGTTCAGTCCGTGTATTTATCCCAAAATAATTGGCAAGCGTACAATGAATAAATTTATAATTCCCCCCGTAAATTAATTTAACATTAAATGAACCGCTATTTGCAAAAATACAATTGATGGCTGTTACATCCGATGTTCGGGCATCAAGGCAGTTTAACGACATATTTTCAATCTGTGAATTTGAAATTACAAGCATGGGATTTTCAGAAACGCCCATACTATCACACTGAATACCTTTTTCAGCATTTTTAATAACTGCATGATCAATTGTATTATCCCGGCTTCCCTGTAAAAAATGAATTCCTCCGTAAACATACAAACTGCCATCTTCAAATTCATACCAATCACCCCATTGACCCGGAATGTCGCTATAAATGTCCTCCAGCCTGTCGCCTTGAAAAACCACAGGTTCATCAACAGTGCCATTTACATTCAAGGTGCCTTTTATAAACATTCCCGATTTTTTATGAAAATGGATCTGGCAACCGGCATCAATTGTCAGGGTTTCAAAAGAATCAATCAAAATCGAATTGTAAATAAGGTAAGGTTTATCATTTTGCCAATGCTGCGATTGAATAACTTCACCATTAAATAAATGAAAGTCCTGCCCGAAAGCGATCAGTTTTACATCCTGCACATTTCCATTAGTTTCAAAAATAACAGAATCGTTAAAAACCATGGGATTATTTTGGCCGGTTGGGTCGATTGTAACAGCTACAAAAACAAATATACTATCGCCTGCTGTTATTTTAATATCACGTTTATCATTTGATTCATCCCCATTGATATTCAGTCTGAATGGAGAATCTTCACCTCCTGCGAGGAAAATCCTCGAAACATTTACAGATTCACTGTTTTCATTTTTTACTTTAAACCATTCTGTTGTTGATCCAAGTGTTGTAAAAATTGTATCGAAAGAAATTGTATCGCAGGTAAAACTTAATTTTGCACTCGGATTGGTGGTAAAATGTTCCTCCTGGCAAGAGAAAATAAAACAACCAATTGCAAAGATTAAAATCAATCGGGAAAAATATTTCAGCATAAAATATCTTTTTGATTTTAAAACGCTGTTTAATTCATTTTCATATTTTCCCAATAATAAAAACTGAAATGAAAACATAAAAATTTCATTCTTTCCAATTATTTCAATCCGATGCTTTTCAAAAATGTATCTGTTTTCAATTATTCCCCTATAATTTATACAAGTCAAGCATCATTTTTTATTCAAATGCAAATTTCTTATCTTAACATTAAACAAAAAACAACCAATATGAATGCAATAAATACTGTATTTATCCTGATCTCAATTTTATTCTTATACCCTGAAAATGAATACTATTCCATTGCTGATTTTCAGAATGTTGAAAAAACTGATTCCCATTTTCATATATATTCTGATAAAAGTTATGCGGTTGAAGCAGCAATTAAGGATAATTTTAAACTACTATCGATCAATACCTTTTCCGATGGATGCGAACGGGTTTTTACCACCAATAGAAATTGCAACATTCTGAAAGAAAAATATCCTGAAGATTTTGAATTTACAGCTGCTTTCTGCCTCGATGGATGGGACGATAAAGGCTGGGTTGAAAATACCATTGGCTGGATCGATAAATCGATCCGCGACGGGGCTGTTGCCGTTAAAGTCTGGAAAAACATCGGAATGGAATTCAAAGATGAAGATGGTAGCCTGATTATGATTGATGACCCACAGTTTGACCCGGTATTCAAACACCTGGCTGAAAAAAGGATTCCCCTGGTCGGGCATTTGGGAGAACCTAAAAACTGTTGGCTGCCACTCAAAGAAATGACTACCAAAAACGACAGCAGTTATTTTGCAGAAAATCCACAATATCATATGTTCCTTCACCCTGATATGCCTTCGTACGAAGAGCAGATGGCTGCACGCGACAGGATGCTTGATAAAAATCCAAACCTCATTTTTATAGGATGCCACCTTGCCAGCCTCGAATGGGACGTTGATGTCCTGGCAACTTTCCTTGACCGATACCCGAATTCCGCAGTTGATATGGCTGCACGCATGGGGCAGTTGTTCTACCAAACCCGGGAAAACAGGGAGAAGATCCGTAGTTTTTTTATCAAATATCAGGATCGAATTTTATACGGAACCGATATAATTGACAGAGAACAGGCTGATGCAGAAAGTATTTATAAAAGAATGCACAATACCTGGCTTACCGATTGGGAATATTTGGTAACAGATAACCGGATAACAAGTAACTTAATAGATGGTGAATTCAAAGGATTAAAACTTCCAAAAGAAGTGGTCAACAAAATATATTCTCAAAATGCAAAAAAATGGTATAAAGGATTTGAATAAAGAACCGACCTCTCGAAACAGACCGGTTCTCTGATATCATTTCAATCCGCTTCTTTCCAGCAATGCATCCACTGTTGGCTCTTTCCCTCTGAACCTTTTATAAAGAACCATCGGGTGTTCTGTTCCGCCTTTTTCCAGAATATTTTTCCTGAAAGAAGTTGCAACATCCTTATTAAACAATCCTTTTTCTTTAAAAACACTGAAAGCATCGGCATCAAGGACCTCAGCCCATTTATAACCGTAATATCCGGCAGCATAACCTCCCGCAAATAAATGGCTGAACTGTGTACTCATACAAACTTCGCTGATAACAGGGAAAATCTGAGTTCTCTTCCATGCTTGTTCTTCAAAATCCTTAACACTTCCCGTAAAAGGTTCTGTCAACGTGTGCCATGCCATATCAAGAAATCCAAAACTTAACTGCCTGTTGGAAAGATAACCTGCCTGAAAGTTCTCTGAATCTTTAATTTTTTTAACCAGTCCGGAAGGAATGGTTTCTCCGGTTTGGTAATGTTTGGCAAACCTGTCAAGGAATTCTTTTTCAACAGCCCAGTTTTCCATTATTTGTGAAGGCAATTCTACAAAATCGCGGTAAACGTTTGTCCCTGATAAACTTGTATATGTAGAATTGGCCAGCATGCCGTGTAATGCATGTCCAAATTCATGAAGAAAAGTATTGACTTCATCAAAAGTGAGCAGTGCCGGTTTGGTACCGGTAGGGCGTGTAAAATTCATCACAATGGTAATATGCGGCCGCGAATCAACACCATTGTCTTTCCATTGCCCTTTAAATTCATTCATCCAGGCACCACCCCGTTTCCCCGTGCGGGGATGGAAATCGGCGTAAAGCACCGAAAGAAAAGTGCCATCGGCATTGTAAACCTCGTAAGGCAAAACTTCTTCATGATAAACAGGAATGTTTCTGTTTTCCTTAAAAGAAATTCCGTAAAGTTCAGTTGCCAGCCCAAAAACACCATCAATAACCTGGCTTAACTCAAAATACGGCTTTAGCATTTCGTCGTTCAGGTCGAATTTTTTAACCTTCAGTTTCTCGGAATAATAGGCCCAGTCCCAGAGCATTATTTCATTTTCAAAATCCAGTGATTTAGCATATTCAGTAACCTCTGCCTTCTCTTTCAAAGCCACTTTATAAGAAGCGTCATACAGGTCGTTTAATAATTTATAAACTCCATCGGTATTTATCGCCATCCGTTTCTCCAATACATAATCGGCATAATTCTGATAACCCAGCAATTTTGCCATTTCAAGGCGAATAGCCACAATCCTTTTGACATTTTCCTGATTGTCAAGTTCATCGCCTTTAAACGATTTTGAATTGTAAGCCAGATAAAGTTCTTTGCGAAGATCGCGGTTATCGGTATATTTCATAAAAGGCGAATAAGCCGGCATACTTAAATCGAACAGCCAGCCTACTTTGCCTTTGCTTTTTGCTCTTCCTGCAGCGGATTCCACTTCACTTTCTGGCAATCCTGATAACTGATCTTTTTCGGTAATCAACAACTCATATTTGTTGGTTTCCTTTAAAATATTTTCACCGAATTTTAATGTCAACATTGAAAGTTCAGTACTTAACTGACGGAACTTTTCTTTATCGTCGTCTGAAAGATTGGCACCACGGCGGACAAAGCCGGAATAAGTATTTTCAAGCAGCATTTGCTGTTCAGGTGTCAAATCCAGCTGATCTTTACCGGTATATACTTTTTTAATCCTTACAAACAGATCAGGATTTAAATTAATATCATTCTGAAATTTTGTCAACAGTGGCGATACTTCCTGTGCAATTGCCTGTATTTGATCATTTGTTTCCGAACTCAACAGGTTATAAAAAATCCCGGCAGTCCGGTTAAGTAACCTCCCTGAATTTTCAAGCGCAACAACAGTGTTTTCAAAAGTAGGTGCCTCTTTATTTGTTACAATTTTTTCAATTTCTTTCTCCCCTGTTTTAATACATTCTTTAAATGCAGGTAAAAAATGTTCTTCTTTTATAAGCGGGAAAGGTGCTGTTGCATGTGGTGTTTTAAAATCCTGCAAAAGTGGATTAACCTTTATTTTTACCATTTTCCGATTCTTTTAAATAATTTATTCTGATAAACTGATTTTAATATAGTAATTGATTTGTTTTCCGGTAATAATAATAATACAGATTTAAATACACTTTGTTCAGAACCGGGCAAATACAACTGTTCAATTAAATCAGAATTGGCGAATATATAGTTTTTATACTTTTAGACAGAACTGTATCTTTGATTTTTAATAAATTTATCAGATACAAAATTTAAAATGAAACATAAAATTATTTTTATCCTGATAACAGTTTTAATTTTGGGATGTGATTCAGCACAAAAATATAACAGAGACTCAATATTGACTGAATTAAAAAACTATCCTGAAGCCAGGTTGACAGATATTTACAAGAATTTTTTTCAGGATGCCTATGGCCCGGGGCATCTTATTCCCGATACTACAAGTGCCGGAAATTATCTGAGTTGGGAGCTTCAGCAACCTGAATGGACTGACACTCTGAAATGGCAGGCCCTTGGCAACAACCATGATTTTTACAGAATAAACCTTTCGTTTGTAAAAGAAGGAACTTTACCCCGGAGTATTTTATTGAAAGGAATGGTTGAGAGTGTAAAATGTGCCAGGAATCCGGAAATTGAAACGTGGAAAAAGGAATGGGAATCAGTTTTAACGACAATTGATAAAATGGGAATTGAATTGCCTGGTTTCGAGGAGGATAAAAAAGTTATAAATGAATTATTGTCGGGAGGAGAAGTAGTTATGCACCACAGCGATCATTATGTAGAAACATATAATCCACATTATCGGATTGTCCATAAATCGGTTTTTGAAAGGTGGAAAAGTACTTATCTGAAAAAATAAGGTTTTATTTT
>JAFGGF010000228.1 GCA_016930735.1 Prolixibacteraceae bacterium | reverse complement strand
CAGGGCATTTCTGAAATTTTCATCCGGAATATACACAGTATCTGTTTCACCGGCATTTAATTGAATATCAACAGAAACATCAGCATCACTAACAGTTAAAGTGCCTGATGTACCCTTGTATCCGTCTGCCTCAACTTTGTAAATAAAACTGCCTTTTCCTATTTTATCGATTACGGCCTGCCCTGAAGGATTGGTTGTAACTATTATTTCATCAATATTAACCATTGTAACAGATGCCCCGCTTATGGGATTTGTACCATCGCTAACTGTAAAAGTAATTTTGTAAGGGCAACATTCATTACTGAATTCTACCCAGGGATCAATATTTGTCCAGTTTTCAGTTGCAAACGTAACATTGTCCACACTGACACACTTTAATTCGGGATTACCCGGTATATAAAAAAAACTGATAATCTCATTATTCCCGTTGCGTACATCAAGGCTCAACAGGTTGCAATCGCGAAAATCCACTGTTTGTAAATTGGGATTATGGCTTAAATCAATTTTTTTAAAACTGTTTATACCCATCCTTATTGTTTCCAGTGCCGGTGCCTGGCTTAAATCTATTTCAGTGAGGTTGTTACCATAACAATGAATTAAATTAATGATTGAATTATTCCCGATAATCAGTGTATCAAGATCAGAGTAAATACAGGAAACATAAGTTAAACTGGTGTTAAAGTTTAAATCCAGTTTTGAAATAGAGTTACGACTGCAATCCAAACCGGTTAGGTTTATAAATGTTTCAATGCCTGTAAGATCGGTAATTCCCAGACTTTCTGCATTAATTATGCCATTGAAAGCCTCTGCTTCAGAAACCTGAATTTCAGAATCTTCATTGATATTTATCGCGGTATTTGCAAGAAGGAGGTTTTTAAATGTCGTGTCGGGAATACTCACATTCTGGGCTAACGACAGATTAATAACTGATAATGTAAGAACTGCAAGGGTAAAAATAGTTTTCATTGTTTTAGTTTATGGAAATGAATAATGTACAATTTATAGAAAAAGAGTTAATTATTCATTATATGAATGAAAGATTTCCGGCATCTTATATTTAACCACAAGTAATTTTCAGTGAATTTAAACGAAAAAAGGTTGCCGGTAATGTAAAATATCTGATTCATTTTCTGATAATTGTTACATCCCGTTTATAAATTTCACATAATCCCGAAAAAAAGTTAATTTTATACTTCTGTGTTCATGAATTAATTCATTAACTAATTATAATTAAACTACTACCTATGAAAACTTCACGACGAACTTTTATTAAAACCGGTACAATTGCAACCACAGGAGTGGCTCTTTTGCCTTCTTTTTCGTGTGCAGAAAAATCTTCGGATATTATTACATCTGTTCAATTGTACTGTGTCAGGGATGACATGCGCACCGACCCGCTTGGATCTTTGACAAAACTGGCAGAAATGGGTTATAAGTATGTTGAACATGCAAACTACGTAAATCACAAATTTTATGGCTGGACTGCCGCTGAATTCAAAAAAGTCCTCGACGACTTAGGGCTTAAAATGCCGTCGGGGCATACTTCGCTTGGTAAAAACCACTGGGATTCGGATAAAAATGATTTTACCGATGACTGGAAAATGTTGGTTGACGATGCAGCATATATGGGGCAAAAATTTGTGGTCAGCCCGTGGCTCGATGAAAATCTCAGGGAAACTTATGATAGCCTGATACAATTTATGGAAGTATTTAATAAATGCGGGGAATTGTGTCAGATGTCGGGGATGCAGTTTGGATACCATAACCACGATTTTGAATTCAGCCAGGAATTGAACGGTGAAAAAATATTTGACCTGATTATGAAAAATACTGATCCCGATAAAGTGGTCATGCAACTTGACATGGGGAATATGTACATTGCCGGAGCACTCGCCAAAGATGTTATCGGGCAGTACCCGGGGCGTTATGGAACTATCCACGTAAAAGATATGATACAGTCGGAAGGGGCTGAAGGATTTGAAAGTACAATTCTGGGCAAAGGACTGATTGGTACCCGCGGAGTTACCGACATGGCTAAAGAATCGGGAACTACTTTGTTTGTAATCGAACAGGAATCGTATCAGGATAAAACCCCGATGGAGTGTATGGAAGAAGACCTGGCTGTTATGAAGTCATGGGGCTACTAAAAACTGATATATCAGATTTTTAAGAATAAAAAAGGATGCTATCCCTTTTATAGGATCGCATCCTTTTTTTTGTTAGGGTTATTTAATCGCCTTCGTATTTGAAGGAAACCTTTAGTTTTGTCCGGTAACATTCGATTTTACCGTCATTAATATGCATATCCATTTCAACAACTTCGGCAACGCGAAGGTCTCTTAAGGTTTTAGATGCTTTTACGATTGCATTTTCTGCAGCTTTTTCCCACGATACAGAACTGCTGCCAACCAACTCAATAATTTTATAAACACTTTCAGGCATAACTTTGGTTTTTAATGATTTGAACTAGTAAAATTTTTAACCTCTTACGAAATTTTTAAGCCTTTGTTTTTTTTAAGTGTATCTCTTTTTTTAGTTTTTATCTGTTCATATATTTTATAAACAGTGAATTATTATATTCGTAGAAATAAGAAAACTATATGGATTTTAAAGAATTAATTATACAAAGGCAAAGTGTCAGGCGATATCTTGACAAACCTGTTGAACCGGCGAAAATTGAGAAGTTGGTTGAAGCAGTGCGGCTGGCACCTTCAGCGAGCAATTCGCAACCATGGAAGTTGATAATTGTCGATAACAGGGAACTGGCAGAGAAGGTAGCTAAAGCAACATTTGACAAGGTTCTTGCATTTAACAAATTTGCTGTTGATGCACCGGTTTTTGCGGTTCTGGTAATTGAAAAACCAAAAACCATAACTCAAATCGGTGGCAGTATCAAAAAACGTGAATTTCCACTGATTGATATCGGGATTGCTGCCGAACATTTTTGTTTACAAGCAACTGAACTCGGCATAGGAACTTGTATGATTGGGTGGTTTAACGAAAGAAAAATCAAAAAACTTTTACAAATCCCTGAAAAGAAAAGGGTGGGGCTTGTTATCAGCCTGGGCTATTTCCCCGATGATTATAATCTTTGTACAAAAATCAGGAAAACAAAAGAAGAAATGAGCAGTTTTAATAAATACTAATTGCCGGAAGAAAAGTATAAGAATGCTAACCGCCGGTTGTCGGATGGCATCCTTACCTGTTTATAATTCAATTTTTTACAGAATACTTCCCGTTTTTATCCCTTTCAATCTCATTTAGAGTAAGAACCTGTTCTGCACTCATTATTTTTTTTATTTCATCAGGCTGGCTGAATGTAAACAGTATCCATCCCCAGGGCATAAACCAGGTCCACTGAGGTTGTTGTTCAAGAACATCCAGCGAAGGCAAATTCCCGACTTCACCCAAAGCAATTGGTTTGCCTCCACCCAGTTCAACTAACTGGTCGTGATGGGACTGTTTGTAATCGTTACGATAAACGTCAGCAGCCAGTACATCAACATATTCAGTACCGGGATAAAACAGTTCATAAGGCCATGCTTCGTCTCCCGGGATATCACGGGGAGCATTGGTATTCCAAACCCATATCAGGTTGTTTAATTTATGGTGGTTAGTAAAATAATCGTACATCATAATCCATAACCTTTTAAAACCCTGTTCTCCCTGTTGGTTGCACCACCAGAACCAGACACCGTTCATTTCATGGTATGGCCTCCATAAAACAGGAATATCGGCATCCTGAAACTCTTTCAGGTAACCTGCAATTTTATCGGCTCCTTCCTTCCATTTGTTGTTCAATTCTGTACCTTCTGTAACCAATTCATCCCATTCTTCAGGAGTAGGCCTGTTTTCCATAGCCCAGATTGAAGAGCCATCGCAACAGTCACCCTCGGTTGGGTAGCAGCCATGCCACATCATTGTAATAATATGTCCCTGTGCATACATCCTTTTAGCTTCCGAAATTGTTGATTCACGGGCATCTGCCAATGAAATATTTAAAAACTCCAGTTTTACGGGATTTAAATCTTTTGTAGTATCTCTTTGTATTCCCCATCGTTTTTGATCAATCGGAGGCAGGTTTGCCGGGCCGCAATGCTGGTAATTCATAGAATTATCGCCTTCAACACAAAAACTAAAATCCGATCCCCATACAATCGGTATCAGTTTTGTCAGTTCTTCAAGCTGATAAGTATATTCTGCTCCTTTTCCGCAGAAATTATGCATCCCCGACAAGGTGTACTTTCCCTGTATATCCTGAAGGAAATAATACAGGTTTCTGGCTTTTTCAGTAGCATTTGGATTTATTGGTTCGATGTATTTTTTCTGGTTTTGGTTGCAGTTCATAAGAATCAATGAAATTAGTACAAATAAAATCAGCCGGATTGTTGGTTTCATAATGATCAGGTTTTTAGTTGTCTAAATATAAAAAAAGACAGGGCAGTAGCCCTGTCTTTTTTATGTTTTAATTGATTAATTCACCAGAACGGGTTTTCCTAAACCGATCTTTGCCAGCGGCTCCAACTGAGTTTCTGCATCACCAACCACCACAT
>JAFGGF010000227.1 GCA_016930735.1 Prolixibacteraceae bacterium | reverse complement strand
GCATGGAGTAGTGAGTAGTAAGGAATGAGCTACAAGCAAATGATAACCAGTAAACGGTAAACAGAACCCAGAAGGCAGTAACAAGTATTCAGCATCAAGTATCAAATAACAAATAAACAACATTAATAAAAACATTGTATTCACTCTTAAATTATTAACAAAAAACAATTGGTATGAAAATTTCAAAAAAAATCAGTATTACAGGACTTTTGGTAATAGTTGCTGTATTAAGTTGTTTCACTTTTTCGTGCAGAAAAGCATCGGAAAAAGCAAGTGAGAAGTTAATGGAAAAAACCCTTGAAAATGCCACCGGGCAAAAAACCGATGTGGATATAAACGGGCAAAATGCCATTATAAAAACTGAAGGCAGTACGATAAATGTTGACTACAATGCCAAAGCATGGCCAAAGGAAATCCCCGGCGATGTTCCTGAGTTTACTTATGGTAAGGTTAAGGGAGTTACTACCACCGAAATTGATGGCCAAAAAGTATGGAATATTAATTTTGATGACGTAAAGGAAGGCTTTGTCGATAAATACGACGCCCAACTAAAAGAAAAAGGCTTTGAAACAGTCACTATGAAAATGGGGGAAAAAGGAGGTTCCATTACCGGCGAACATGAAAAATACACCATTTTCCTGATGGGCAACGATGGAACTATAAGCCTTTCGCTGGGTCTTAAGCCAAAAGAATAGGGTTCCAAAAAATAAAACCTCCGAACCCTGAAAACTTCATTTGCAGTAAAATCTGTACGATGAAGTTTTTTTATGAGACCTTTTCCAAAGTTTAAAACTTTGGAAAAGTTGAATTATCGCCTAAATTTACATAAGGAATTATTCCTTTTTTTTGGTAAAGAAAACCGGAACCTGGTTTTAACTGAAATATATGAACCATGAAACAAACCTTATACACAGCCATACACTCTGCCGGACAGATACTGATGTCGTATTTCGGGAAAATTACAGACTATACAGTGAAGGAGAGCCAGAGCAGTATTGTTACCCGGGCAGATTTAGAGTCAGAAGAAAAGATCATGCAGATCATTAAAGGAAATTTCCCGGATCATAATACAATTGGCGAAGAAACCGGCTTTCAGGATAAAGGATCAGAATTTACCTGGGTGGTTGATCCGCTGGACGGAACATCAAATTTTGCAGCCGGGCTTCCATGGTTTGGTATAATAATCTGTTTACTTAAAAATGCCGAACTATATATGGCAGGTTGTTCACTCCCTTATTACAACAACGTTTATTTCGCAGAAAAAGGTAAAGGCGCAACATTAAACGGTCAGCCAATTTTCGTTTCAAAAGAAACCAACCTTAAAAATGTGCTTTTCAGTTACGGGCTGGATTATTCTGATGATTTTTCTTTAACTGATTTCCATTCAAAAATATTCAGGGAACTGGTAAAAAACACCCGGAACATCAGGGCGACCAATTGCCTGTTGGATTTTTGTTACACAGCTGACGGGCGTTTAGGTGGTTGTATCAATCAGATCACAAAAATCTGGGATATTGCCGGCCCTCAGTTAATAATTGAGGAAGCTGGAGGAGTATTTACAAATACCGATGGAACACCCATCAAATATTCTTTGAATAAAACAAATTACAATAAAAATTACACAGTTGCAGGAAGTAACAAAGTGCTTCATCCACAGATAATAGAATTAATAAAAAACACAGGAAAATGAAAATACTGTACATAGGAGGGACCGGAAATATTTCGATATCAAGTGTTGAACTTGCATTAGAACAGGGGATTGAAGTTTTCCTGCTGAACCGGGGGAAAAGTATCATTAAAAATCCTCCAGGAGCAATATCACTTATTGCAGATATAAATAATCCGAAACAGGTTAAATCAGATTTAAAAGGCCATACATTTGATGTTGTTGTAAACTGGATTGCCTTTAAACCGGAAGATGTTCAGCGCGATTATGAGTTGTTTAAAGACATTATAAAACAATACATTTTTATCAGTTCTGCCTCAGCCTATCAGAAACCACCTTTGTTTCCTGTAATTACAGAATCAACGCCACTCTTTAATCCTTACTGGGACTATTCGCGCGATAAAATAGCTTGCGAAGAATTGTGTAATAAGCTATACCGCGAAAAAGGATTCCCTGTTACAATTGTCCGCCCTTCGCATACCTACCGAACTGTCATTCCGGCAGCCATAGGTAGCTGGACAGATTTTACAGTGATTGACCGTATCAGAAAAGGAAAACCCATTGTACTACATGGCGATGGAACTTCGCTTTGGACTCTAACCCACTCTGATGATTTTGCCAGAGGTTTTAACGGGTTGCTTGGCCATCAGCAGGCAATCGGGCACAGTTTTCATATTACTTCAGATGAATCGCTCACATGGAACCAGATTTATGAAGCCATGGGTGAAGCTGCAGGAGTTGAACCTAAAATTGTATATCTCACATCGGAAACCATTTGTAAAATGGGAGACAAACATGGCATGAACTGGATGTGGGGAAATTTGTTGGGTGATAAATCATACAGTGTCATTTTCGATAATACAAAAATCAAAACTTTTGTCCCGGAATTTAAAGCTACCATCCTCTTTAAAAAAGGGATTAAAAAAACCATTGACTGGTTTGATGAAGATCCGACAAGAAAATTCATTTCTGAAGAAAATAACCATTTCCTTGATGTATTGGTTAAATTCAGTTTAAAAAATTAGTGTCAATGCCTCTATTTAACTATAAAAATTACTGAAAAACAATACATTCAATGTACTATACAAAAGATGTATTGTTGTATTTATCATGTTAAAAGACACTTAAGACATATATTTTAGAAATAATTTATCTGAAATAATTTTGCATTTAAGATAAAATAGATTATCTTTTTCGCCCTTTTTAAAATGGTGCGGCGAAATGTTTTTATTTAATCCTGATCTTGGTGATAATTTTATTGGCAGAAAAAAAGAAATCGAATTTGCAATTGAGCAATTCCGCTTAGGGCAAAATGTATTTCTGACTGCCCCTCGACGGTTTGGTAAAACCTCATTTGTTTATGAAATTTTCAAAAAATTAAAATCAAGGAATTTTTTCATAGCCTATGTTGATGTATTTACAGTAACATCAATCAACCGGTTTGCATTGGAAATTATAGAAACATTGCTTGAAAATACCGGATTGGAACAGGATTTCAGGGATGTAATTTACGATAAGGAAAATATTCAGAAATATCCTGAATTAAAATCTCTCATGAATGAATACGACTTTTTATATGAGTTTAATAAAAATTCGGTCGATAATTATGACCTGCTTGGGAACTGTATTGATTTTATTGAACAGTATTCGATAAAAAACAGGCGCAGGATATTATTTGTTTTTGATGAATTCGGCGACTATAGAAAACTGGATGATGGCAGATTGACTAAAATCCTGAAATCGAAATTCAAAAATCATTTAAATACTTCTTACCTTTTTACAGGCAGTTACGATTTAATTATGAATGACCTTTTTGAAGGCATTAAAGCACCATTTAACCGCCTGGCCCGAAAAATTACATTTGCTGAAATTAATATAGCTTTATTAAAAAACTTCTACAAAGAACAATTTGAACACCATCATATTCAGGTTCCTGAATCATTTACAAATTCTGTAATTGATTTTACAAACGGACATCCTTATTATTCACAACTTGCGTTGCAGGAGACTATTATTTACCATTTAATAAATCAAAAGTTGCCTGAATTCGATGACCTACTGGAAAGGATGGTACTTTCAGAAAAGGATTTCCTTGAAAAAACCTGGGAAGAAATTGCAACAAGTAAACAACATATTAAAACCGTTTTAGTACTGACAAAGGATAAAACAGGTGTCTATTCATCTCTTCGGAATTCTAATGTAAATATCTACCGCTCGCTGAAAACCCTGCTAGGCAATGGTACATTGATTGTTGGCAATGATAAAAACCATCGCCTGAGCGATCCTCTGTTAAACTTATGGATAAAGAAAAACGTTCATAAGCAGGGAATCTTTTATTAAAAATGAAAATTGAGGGAAATATTTTAAAAATGCGGACGGAACTTGCCGATCCGGTACAGTACATTTTACCCATTGGTGACAATGAAATAAAAATGAATGCCTTCTTAGGTAAACATTTAAAAATCTGTTTTACAGGGCAAATCAATTGTATTTCGTGCGGAAAACAAACCAAAACATCGTTTGGACAGGGATTTTGTTTTAGTTGTATGCAAACAGCACCAGAAGCCAGCGAATCGGTATTGCGTCCCGAATTATCAAAAGCCCACCTGGGTATCGCACGTGATATGGAGTGGGCAAAAAAGCATGACCTGATCGACCATTATGTTTACCTTGCATTATCGAATGAAATTAAAGTAGGAGTAACCAGATTTCATCAGGTACCAACCCGCTGGATCGACCAGGGGGCAAGTGCAGCAATTATTCTGGCTAAAACTCCGAACAGGCACATTGCCGGAATTATTGAAACCTGGCTGAAAAAATTTTACACAGATAAAACCAACTGGAGGGCGATGCTCAAAAACGAAATTGCTAAAGATACTGACCTGAAAAGTGAAAAATCTGCAATCTTAGAAAAACTGCCTTCAGAACTTCAGAAATATTATTCTGAAGAAAATAAAATAACCACAATAAATTATCCGGTAATTCAATTTCCTGAAAAGGTTACAAGCCTGTCTTTTGACAAAAATCCTGAAATCGATGGAATCCTTTCAGGTATTAAAGGGCAATACCTGATCTTAGAAAACGATTCGGTAATTAATATCAGGAAACACAACGGATATTACCTTGAAATCCAGATTTGATAACTTCACATTTTAATTAAATAATCCGGTTTTTTAACAGAACAAATCAAAAAATGACCTGTTTTAATACATTTGTAACAAAAATATTCTGATAATATTATGAAACGGAAAAAGTTGCCTTTCACAAAAGAACAAATAGAAAAAATCATTTCTGAATATCCTACTCCATTCCACTTGTACGACGAAAACGGGATTATAGAATATGCTCAAAAATTCAATCAGGCTTTTCAATGGAATCAGGGATTTAAAGAATATTATGCTATTAAAGCAGCTCCAAACCCGTTTCTGATGAAAATTTTACGCAATCAGGGATTTGGAATCGACTGCAGTTCTTTAACAGAACTGGTTCTGACCGAAAAGCTGGGGATGAAAGGTGAAGAAATAATGTTTACTTCGAATGATACAACTGCTGAAGAGTTTCAGAAGGCAAGGGACCTGGGTGCAATAATCAACCTGGATGATATTTCGCACATCGGTTTTCTGGAAAAACATGCAGGATTGCCCGATTTGGTTTGTTTCAGGTATAATCCGGGAGCTTTAAAAGACGGGAATATTATCATTGGAAATCCGGAAGACTCAAAATACGGATTTACCCGCGAACAGCTTTTTGAAGGATATAAAATATTAAAAGATAAAGGAGTAAAACGCTTTGGAATACATACCATGGTTGCTTCCAATGAACTGGATCCCGATTATTTTATTGAAACGGCAGAAATTGTTTTAGAACTGATTGCCGAGATTTCAAAAGAATTAAATATCAGTTTTGAATTTGCAAACCTGGGGGGAGGCATTGGAATTCCTTATAAAAATGAACATAAGCCGGTTGACCTTGAATTTATGAGCGGAGGAATAAAAAACCTTTACACTAAAATTATTACAGAAAACGGATTAAAACCGCTCAAAATATTCTTTGAATCAGGCAGGGCGATCACCGGGCCTTTTGGTTACCTGATTTCAACAGTTCTCCATATAAAGGAAACATATAAAAAATACATAGGACTGGATGCCAGCATGCACAACCTGATGAGGCCGGCACTTTACGGGGCGTACCATCACATAACTGTGCTCGGAAAAGAAGGGCAGCTGTGTAATAAAAAGTATGATGTTACCGGTTCGCTTTGCGAAAACAACGACAAATTTGCTATCAACAGGTTATTACCAGAAACCAATCAGGGTGATCTTGTTGTAATCCACGATACAGGTGCACATGGCCATTCTATGGGTTTTAATTACAACGGGAAACTCCGTTCAGCAGAGTTATTGCTCCGTAAAAACGGCGAAGTGGTTCAAATACGCAGAGCAGAAACCATTGATGACCATTTTATTACTCTCGATTTTGAATCTTTACCTGGATTCAGCGTTTAAACCAGAAACCCGTTTATTCCTTGCTTTTTGTATCTTTATATGAAATGAAATTTTACTATGAAAATAGGATTTGATGCAAAAAGGGCCTTTCTGAACCGGGCAGGACTGGGAAACTACAGCAGGAATACTTTGATCTCACTGAAGAAATATTTTCCTGAAAATGAATATACCTTATTTACTCCTGAAATTCGAAAAGATATTTTCCCGGAACAATCAGAGTTCGATATTGTATCACCCGATAGCCCGGCTTTAAAAATATTCCAGTCACTCTGGCGCAGTTTTTCTCTTTCCGGAATTCTGGAAAAACATAAAATCGACCTGTTTCACGGAATGACTAATGAACTTCCTTCGGGTATTCATAAAACAGGAACAAAATCGGTTGTTACCATTCACGACCTGATCTTTTTACATTACCCGCAGTATTACAAATCGGTTGACCGAAAAATATATTACCAAAAAGTAAAATATGCCTGCAGTGCTGCCAATAAAATAATTGCCATCAGTACCCAGACAAAAGAAGATATAATTCGCTTTTTTAATGTTGACCCTTCTCGCATTGAAGTTGTTTTTCAGGGGATTTCTGAACGATTCTGTTCAGAAAGTGGTATTGATTTTTCTGTCCTGAAGGAAAAATACAATTTACCTGACCAATACATTTTATCTGTCGGGACAATTGAGCCAAGGAAGAACCAACTGAATATTTTAAAAGGGATTCATTCGGCACAAATTGAAACTCCGGTGGTTTTTATAGGTAAACCAACACAATATGCACTGAAAATTTCAGAATTTGCAGAAAAAAACAAGATTGGAGATAAAGTATTTATCCTGAATCAGGTTTCCGACGATGAGCTGCCGGCACTTTACAGAAATGCATTAATGCTTGCATATATTTCGGAATATGAAGGATTTGGCCTCCCTATAATTGAAGCAATGGCTTGCGGGTGCCCTGTCCTGACTTCCAATACTTCGTGTTTGCCCGAAACCGGGGGAAATGCAGCTTTATATTGCGATCCGGGAAATCATGAAGAGATTGGAATTGCATTGAAAAAAATTGTGGATGATCAGATCCTCAGAAAAGAATTAATTGAGAAAGGGAAGAATCGGGCTGAAAAATTCTCCTTGGAAAAAACTTCCTCAAAAATTTTGGATGTTTATAAAAACATTTTGTAGTATGAATGAAGATGTTATCCGTTCGCTGGAAGTCCTGAAAAACGGGGGCATAATACTATACCCGACCGACACAATCTGGGGAATCGGGTGCGATGCCACCAATGAAAAAGCAATTGAAAGGATTTACAGGCTTAAAAACCGGATTGATTCAAAAAGTATGTTAGTGTTAATGGAAAATCCTGCTTTACTTGACCGATATGTTGATGATGTACCGGAAATTGCCTGGGACCTGATTGAAATTTCAACAACACCTTTGACGGTTATTTATCCAAAAGCAAAAAACCTCGCTAAAAATCTTATTGCCCGGGATGGAAGCATAGGAATCCGGTTTACAAAAGAAGAGTTTACAACAAAACTTTTGCAACGATTCCGAAAACCTTTGGTGTCAACTTCGGCTAATAAAAGCGGAGAAAAATCACCCTCTTTTTTTAATGAAATTTCAGAAGAGATCAAACAGGCAGTTGATTATGTTGTAAAATTCCGGCAGGATGACATAATCCCGGCAAATCCTTCAAGTATTATAAAACTTGAGGCGGGAGGTAAAATTGAAATTATCAGAAAATAAAGGCTGCCTTTTGAGCAGCCTTTATAGTATATGATCCTGATTCTATTTTTCTTTTAATATATCCCTGATTTCAGTCAACAGGACTTCTTCTTTTGAAGGTGCAGGTGGAGCTTTTGGAGCTTCTTCTTTTTTCTTTTGAGTTTTATTATAGGCTTTTAAAACCAGAAAAATTGCAAAACCTATAATCAGAAAATCAATAACAGTATTTATAAACACGCCATACTTTAAAGTAACAGCCGGTGTTTCACCAACAGCTTCTTTTAAAACAACCGATAAATCACTGAAATCGACATTTCCTAATAATAAACCAATTGGCGGCATTAAAATATCGTTAACAAACGAAGTTATTATTTTACCAAATGCGGCACCAATGATAACAGCAACGGCCAAATCCAGGACGTTGCCTTTCATAATAAATCCTTTGAATTCTTTTAACATTCCCATATTAAACAGTTTTAAGTTAATTATTTAATGTAAGTTACAAAAAATAAAAACATTTATACTACCAATATGGTTTGAACAAAAAGAAATTTTTACCTGATCTTTTTTATCGAACCTGATCCGGCAACTGAAGAATCAATATTCGGATTACCTGTATAATAAACATCGCCGGAACCTGCAACCCTGACTTCCAGATTATCTGATGCAGAAATCCTTGCATTTCCTGATCCTGAAACCCTTACCGAAACATCTTTTGCCTCAAAATTTTCCATATCCACATTGCCGGAACCTGAAATTGAAACAGATGCTTCACCGGCGCCACCTCCTTCAACTGCAATATCGCCAGAGCCGGATATTGAGGCTTTCACTCTGCTGGCTTTCAGATCCGCGAGTTTAATGTCTCCGCTTCCACTGATTGACAGATCCATCGAACCGGTTTCAATTCTATCCTGTGCAATAATATCTCCCGACCCGGAAATACCAAGTGCTTCAATTTCAGGGACTGTAATGTTAATTTCTATTTCTCCCGGTTTGAAATTCCGCCAGAAAAAACGTTCATTTTCAAATTTTATAATTAATTCACCACCTTTGACTTCAGTTTCAATTTTTTCAAGAGTCGTTGATTTTGCCTCAATTTCAACACTTTGGCTATTCCCCTGTTTAATATATAAAACACCTGGTACACGAAGTGAAATTTCAGTAAATGACGGGACATCTCGTTTTTCCTTTTCTGCAGATGCCTGAAATGTGATAAAAAGTCCTGAGATTAAGACAAGAAGAGCAAAAAGTTTCGTTTTCATGATTTATTATTTTTAGATTATTTAAGTTAAGACGATTAAACATTTGATAAGTTGCACTTTTTATATAAAAATTCTTCCTTTACAAAAAATCTGAAATGAAACACAAACATATCCTGCCGATTCAAATCCGGTTTAACGACATAGATATTGTCGGGCATGTAAACAATGCGGTATACCAGGAATATTTTGACAGGGCACGAATTGAATATTTTAAAGATTGTTTCAAACAAAATATTGATTGGAAAAAGAAGGGTTTTGTTATTGCCGGGATACAGGTCGATTTTTTCAGCCCTGTATTCCTTGATGATAAAATATCGATAACCACAAAAGTTGAAACCCTGGGAGAAAAAAGCCTGAATATGGTCCAGCTTGTTTTAAAAGAAGGGCAGGAAGAACCAGTGGCTGCCGGAAAAACTGTTATGGTTTGTTTTGATTATTCAAAAAAGGAATCGATTGAAATACCTGCGGAATGGAAGGAAATGCTGGAGTATTTTGAAGGAAGGAAACTGAAATAATTATTCCTGGTCAAGCAACCCTTCTGGTAATCTTAAATAAAGAGTTTTAACTGCTGTATTAATTTTATCAAGCAGGTTTTCATTAAAAGGAACCAGAATTTCCCGGCCGGCATAATCAATAGTAAAAACGATATTACCCGAAAAATTTTCGATATTTAATATTTCTCCAATCCTTTCATTTTGAGAATTGTATAACACATATCCTTTCAGGTCATTAACCGATGTTTCCTTCTGAATATCCTTAATATCTGCCTGTTTTAACCATACTTCAAACCCGGCAAATTCCCGGGCTTTTTCTTCCGAATCGACCCATTTAAATTTTACCGTTGCCCGTTTTGCCGAATTGATTACAATATCATCATCCTCAATAAAAAAAGGGACCAGTCCGCCATCAACATTAATAAAAAAAGTACGGGCTTCTTCAACCGACTTTTCAAATTCTTCAAAAAATATTATTGAAATCCGTCCCTGCACGCTGTGAGGTCTATGCAGAAATCCGATTTTTATACAGTCTTTAAACGGGATTGTTTCCATTTTTCAAAGATAGGTATTTAGCTACAACCAAAAATAAAAAAACCATCCGCTTTTCAACGGATGGCTTATATTTTAAGAAAATAAATCAGTGATCAACTATTCTTCTGTTTTTTCTTCTTCACTGCTATTTTCTGGTACTTCATTTGATACATCTGCTACCTCTTCAACTGCTGCTGCTGCTGCTGCTTCTGCTTTAGCAGCAGCTCTGGCAGCATGTGCTTCTGCGGCAAGTTCAGCATTTTTTGAAGCAATTGCTGCTGCCCTTTCTTCATTGATCTTAGATTCAGCTTCCAGCTTTTTATTCATGGCAGATTCGGCTTCATTTGTCAAACGATCTTTCTTCGCCTGAATTTTAGCCTCTTTTTCAGCTAACCATGCATCAAAGCGTTTTTCAGCTTCATCTTCACTAAAAGCACCTTTTTTAACTCCTCCCTCGAGATGCTTTTTATAGAGGACTCCTTTGTAAGAAAGAATTGCTCTTACAGTGTCGGTTGGTTGAGCGCCATTATGCAGCCAGTTTAAGGCTTTGTCAAAATCGAGATCTATCGTAGCAGGATTTGTATTGGGATCATAAGAGCCAATCCTTTCAATAAACCTGCCATCTCGTGGCGCCCTGCTATCAGCTACCACAATGTGGTAGTAAGCGTAACGTTTACGGCCGTGCCGTGCTAATCTGATTTTTGCTGGCATAAATTTGTTTTTAATTTTTAAAAATGTGGCGCAAATATAGCATATTTATTTAGAACAGAAATATTTTCATATGATTTATACCCTAATTCCTTTTATATTTGCGGTTCACAGGCAACCATTAGGGTATTTATGTATCTAACTTGTATAATAAAAAATTCAGAATGAAACATACACCTAAAATATTATTTCTGTTAGTCTTGTACCTTTTTATAAGTTACTCCTGTAGTTTAAAGTCGGAATACATTAAAACAGCATCATGTGATGCAAGAATTATAACACTGGTAACTGCTGACGATACTTTGTTCGGGTTAGGATTATATGCCTTTACAACCGGGCAGTTTTACAGTGTCTCAGCCTATTTGTCGGGATCCGATTCCGGCTATTATGAACTACAACCTTTTTACGAATCGACAAACGATTATTTTTATGAGACTCCTTTATCTGAGATGAGTGAAACACCTCCTGAATCGGGCAATTATATTTTTGATATTGAATTTGAAGACAGCGAATTCGGAACATCTGATGACTATTTATCAGATGATTATATTATGCCTCCTTTTCTCACAACCTGTGAATACAATACAGACATTGACAGAATAGTTATAAGTTGGGCTGAAATTGTAAACAATTATGTTTTAAAGTTTGAAATTTACAATCAGAACAGGGAATTGCTTTTTTCGAGTTCAACGGTTGATAAAACAACAGTAATATATACCATTGGCTATAATGAACAAACATGGGCTGGAGAAGAGACTCCTGCAAACGGGGATTCACTGATATTGAGAGTATTAATGTATTCGTTTGAGCCACTCAGCAACAGTCCTTACGATACACAGTCAGTGGCTATTCTGGAAAAAAACATTGTATGGGGAGGATAATCAGCTTTTAACTTTCCCCGGATTCTTTTTAACAAATTCCTCCCAGTTTTTATATTCCTTTTTATGTTTTGGTTTGCTCATTTGTATAAAATGGCAAATGGCAACAGCAATGGCATCAGTAGTATCCAGGTCTTTAGGCAGTTCCTCAAGTCCGTAAACTTTCTGGAGGAAATAGGCTACCTGTTCTTTTGCTGCCCTTCCCATTCCGGTAATAGCTTCTTTAACTTTTAAAGGCGCATATTCCTGAACCGGCAGCCCGCAGGAAAGGGCAGCAGCCATAATAGCTCCCTGCGCACGTCCGAGTTTTAACATCGACTGTACATTTTTCCCGTAAAATGGTGCCTCAATGGCTAAAACATCGGGATTGTAGTTTTTAACAAGATGAAGTGTCCGTTCATGAAGGATTTTGATCCGTTGATAATGGTCTTTGTATTTCCCGGGAGTTATAACACCCATATTTAAAATTACAGGTTTTTTATCCCTGATTTCTACCAAACCATACCCGGTTACCTGTGTCCCCGGATCTATTCCCAGTATTTTTAAATTCTCTGAGCTCATTTATTTTCAGGTTTCCCTACCAATTGCTGGATCAAAATTCCCCCAATAATAAAAACCAATCCAATAAATGTAGTAATGAAAATGGTTTCTTTCAAAATTAAACGGATAAAAATCAGGGAGATAAATGGAGCCAGAAACACCAGGTTCCCGATCTTTGCATTGTTATTGCTTAACTTCATGGCATTTAACCACAGGACATAAGTAATACCAACTTCGAAAAAACCGGTATAAATTGCTGCCCCTAACGGAATCCCTTTCGGAAAATTAAAATCTGAAAAAACAATCATTATCCCATTAAGGAAAATAAATCCGAATACAAAACCTGTGAAAAGTTTAACAACTTCATCGCGTTTGTCTTTTACATTTAAAATCCAGTAAAACGACCATAATACGGAGGTTAGCAGAGCCAGTCCCACTCCTGTCTTGCTGATATTTCTGAATCCTTCAATGCTGCCTTGCGACGAAATAAAAATGACACCGATAAAACTGATTCCCAACGCCACAAAACTGATCCACCTGATTTTCTGTTTTAACATGGGGATCGACAGCAATGTGAGTACAATGGGCCATACCATATTTATAGGTTGTGCAACCTGGGCAGGAAGCAGTGAATATGCTTTAAATAGTATGATATAATAAATCGCCGGATTAAAAGCCCCCAGCAAAACAGACGAAATCAAATCCTTTTTTGATTGAGAAAACAATAAATTCTGCTTTTTCCGGATCAGAATGATAACAAAAAGTAATACAACCGAAACTCCTGAAGCAATATAAATCAGTTGAAAAACATCCAGTTCTTGGAGAGCAAGTTTAAAGGCAGTTGCAACTGTTGACCAGAAAAAAACAGCCGTTCCGGAAAAAAAATATGACTGCTTTGCCGGATTCATCATGGAAGGATACCGCCATTAAAGAAATATTCTTCCATATCTTCAACCGGTTCATCTTCCACTTCATCTCCTCTTAAAATCCTGAACCTTTTTCGTGATTCCACTACATAAATGCTTCCGGGATGGGATACTAGCATCTGCTTATACAACTGTTGGGCTTTAGTAAGGTCTTTCAGATTAAACTGGTTGATTTCAGCCAAAAGAAACAATGCATCATCGGCTAAAGATTCATAAGAAAATTCGGTTATAATTTTTTCAAGGTTTGCCGATGCCTCGTTATAATTCGCGTGTTTCATCTGAATCCTTGCTTTTCGGAATAATATATCGTCCATCAGTGAATGATAAGGATATTCAGTTTCCAATGAGTCTAACACAGCCAATGCAAGTGTGTCCTGATTCCTGAAAAACTGAAAATCGGCCCGGGCAAACATACTTAGCGGCGCTGCTGTTGTATCAAGGTTCAGATTATTACCGATCAGTAACGAAAGTTCAAAAGCATCGTTCGAGGTCAGTTTCGATGTGCTGGCTTTAATAATATCAAGCTGTGCCTGAGCCCATTCGAAATCACCGAGGAAATAACTTAAACGTGCTTTTTTCAACTTAGCCTGATTCCCTGTTTCATTATCCTTATTTGCATCAATAACCTGTGAATAAATCAAAGTTGCTTCCCACGGATCGCCTGAATAAACATAAATATCAGCCATTTCATTTTTTAAATCTCCAACCCGATCGGTTTGTAATCCTCTTATCCTGATTGCTTTTTGCAATTCTTCAATGGCTTTATCGGGTAGTTTCAGATAAAAAGCCAGCAGGTGTGCATATTCCTTTATCATCCTGAATGTTACCGGAGTATAACCAAGATAATCCAGCCCCTTTTTAAAATCCTCAGCCAGGTTTAATCCCGATTCATGACTTTTTATACTTTCTTCCTGAAACATCCGAAAGGAAATTTCCAGTTTCTGCATAAAACTCTGCATATAATATGGATTACCCTCACCTTTATCGAGCAGGTACTGGAATGCCCGTTTTGCATTATCATAATCGCGGTTATTTGCAGCCATTTGAGCCAGGTTGGCAATTTGCGGATCTTCATTCCCTGTGCGCCGGTCAAGGGCAATGGTTTGACGTAAGGCACCTGCAAAATTCTTTTCCTGCAATAAAAACCAAATGTACAGCCGGGTAAATACCAACTGATTCGGATTTGCCTGAACACGTTTTAAAACCATATCGCGAAACTCGCCACGCATTTCATTGTCAATATCAAGATTTAACGATGAACTGATCCTGCTTTGAATCTGCGCCAGACGTTTTTCATCGGTTTCAATAAAATCAAGGTATTCCTTCATCATATTTTCAAAGTCGCGCAGATAGTAATAAACATTTCCAAGTTCATAGCCAAACTGTTCCTCCGGAAGTTCCTTTTTTGCTATTTGGTAAACATCCTTGGCATATTCATATTCAGAATACTGGATAAAAAGGCTTGCCGTGTTCAGGTAGGCTGATTTATTTTTCCCTATCGATTTAAAAGCTTCAGCATATTTAGGAATGGCCTCTTCTTCTTTATCCTGATCTTTTAACATGTGCCCCCACTGAATATACAGTTCACTTTCGGGAAGCCTTTTTTGCCTCAATTCTTTTTTTATTTCTTTTTCAGCCTCATCGAACTGTTGTAGTTGTATAAGACAGTTTAAATAAAACCTGAAATACTGAATGCTGGTAGCATCCGACAGAACCTCTTTGAATAACGGAGCTGCTTTTTCGTAATTTTTTTCATTGTAATATTTTACGGCAAGCTGAATGTTCAACTGCCTTTGCTGCCTCTGTTGCTGCACCTGTGAATGCCCGACCAAATAAATAACCAGGAAAAATATTATTAATAAAACCTTCTTCATATTTTGAAATCAACAGCTACAAAAATAAAACTCTTAAATTAAGAAAGGATTGTATCGGGCAATATGTTTATTAATTCTTAAAAATATTTATGAAAAAATGAAGCAGTGTGAAGCTTATCAGTTCCTGTTCATTTTAAAAAAAGTAATTTTGCATGAAAACAGGACTATGTTGGAAAAAAGGCAGCGCCTGCCCCGTTGGATGAAGATGAAATTACCCAAAGGTGCAAATTATTCAAAAGTTAAAAACCTGGTTGAAACCCATGGACTGCATACCATTTGCACCAGCGGCAATTGCCCGAATATCGGGGAATGCTGGAACCGGGGGACTGCTACTTTTATGATCCTTGGAGATATTTGTACCAGAAATTGCAAATTTTGCGGAGTGAAAAACGGGAAGCCGCTTCCACCTGAAAATTCAGAACCTGACCGGATTGCCGGATCGGTAAAAATAATGGGATTAAAACATTGTGTTATTACTTCAGTCGACCGTGATGACCTGCCTGATTTAGGAGCAAGCCACTGGGCAACAACAATCCGCGCAGTTAAAAATATCAATCCGGAAACAAAAATCGAAGTCCTGATCCCGGACTTTCAGGGTAAAAATGAATTGATTCAGAAAGTAACTGATTCCGGTCCGGATGTTATTTCACACAACCTTGAAACAGTGGAAAGGCTTACTCCCGAAATCAGGAGCGCTGCAAAATACCGTCGAAGCCTTGATGTATTAAAATATATTTCAGGATCAGGGAACATTGCAAAATCAGGGATTATGCTTGGCCTTGGTGAAACAAGGGACGAAGTTCTGAAAACCATGGATGACCTCCTGGAAGCGGGCTGCAGCGTGATGACAATCGGGCAGTATCTTGCCCCGACTTTAATTCACATCCCCGTAAAAGAGTACATTCATCCGGATGTATTTCAGGAATATAAGGAAACCGGGATTAAAAAAGGATTTGCGTTTGTTGAAAGCCATCCGCTGGTTCGTTCATCATACCGTGCTGAAAACCATGTGATGGCAGGTAATATTAATAGTTCAGAATATAAAGTTTAAAGTTGCAAAAATATGGCATCGTTTAATTATATCGACCTGGGAATAAAAGATTATAAGGAAAGCTGGGATTACCAGGAAAAACTTTTAACAGATATTGTCAATGACAAAAGGGAGAAAAAAGCCCCGTCTGAAAAAAACTATTTCCTGCTGGTTGAACATCCGCATGTTTATACACTTGGAAAAAGTGGCGACGAAAAAAATATGCTGATCCACGATGACTTCCTGAAAAAAATAAATGCAACTTATTATAAAATCAACCGGGGTGGCGATGTCACATATCATGGTCCTGGCCAGATAGTTGGTTACCCGATTATCGACCTCGAAAATTATCAGGTTGGGGTAAAACAATACATCGAAAAAATGGAGGATGCCATTATTGCAACCATTGCCGAATACGGGCTGGATGGCGGAAGGAAAGAAGGAGCAACAGGTGTCTGGCTCGATTTTAACCACAAAGTCCGCGCACGAAAAATATGTGCAATCGGGGTTCGGGTTAGCCGGTATGTAACCATGCATGGCTTTGCACTAAACGTTAATACCGATATGCGTTATTTCAATTACATAAATCCTTGTGGATTTGTTACTTATGGCGTAACTTCAATTCAACAGGAATTAAAACGGGAGATTGACCTGAGAGAAACAAAAGAAATCCTGAAAGAAAAGTTTAATTCACTGTTTTAACCTGATCTTTCTTTTTAAGCAAGCGGACCAGGCGTTTTTCAAACACCTCAGGTGATTCTGCAAAAAATTGCTTCAACCTGACCTGTAACTGTAACATTGCCAGTTCCTG
>JAFGGF010000226.1 GCA_016930735.1 Prolixibacteraceae bacterium | reverse complement strand
TTTTTGTAGTATGAAGTTTCATTTTTGAAATAATTAATTATGTTTAATATTTAAAGACTAAGGCAATTATTCATTGCACATACTTTTATTTTATATAACAAAGTTAGTAAATAGATGCTTTAATGATTTAATCCGGAAAGAGCTGTTTAATTCAAATTAAAATGTATAAAATATTGAAAATTTATTGTGAAATATTTAATTCAGAAATTGTTGAACTTCATAATTTTAAGATACCCAATCAGCAATTTTTTTCATTGCCTTCAACACCGGTTCGACTATTGGCAAAAGCAGGCTTTTGTCAACAGGTTGGTCAATCGGAACTGTTTCACTTGCAGCAAGTGCATCAGCTCCGTTGAAATTTACAAATGCCAGCCGGGCCGTCAGCTCATTTGCCTGCCTGAGAAAAGCTTCACCGGGCAATATTGCAACACCAGTCTCTTCGAGTAATTTTTCACAAAGCTTTTTACTGTTTTCAATTCCACGTGATTTAAGCTTATCAGTAAAAGGTGAAAAATCGGCAAACAGGTAAAACGCCCCATCGGGTTCGTAAACATTAATGCCTGCATCCGATAAAATTTTTGTACTTTCCTTTGCCAGGAAAGCAAGTATACGGCGTGTTTGCCAAAGATACCGTTCGATACTTATTCCCCCGGTAAAAGCACTTACGGCAGCATATTGAATGGGAGCACTTACCGAAGTATAAGTTTCACTGGCCACAGCGGCCATGGGGTCAAGCAACCATTTAAACTGTGCAGGGAATGCAAACGTTCCAAGCCGCCAGCCACCGGCACCACACCATTTGGAAAGCCCGGAACTGATTATCGTTCCTTCTGGATAGAAACGTGCAATTGAAATATGTTTTCCTTTGTAATGCAATTGTCCGTAAATTTCATCGGAAAGTACAATTACCCCGAATTTTTTTGCAACACCTGCAATGGCTTCAAGTTCAGTTGAATTAAAAGTACATCCGTCGGGGTTTGCCGGATAATTCAGTATCAGTAACCGGGGCTTGTGTTTATCGTTTTCGCGAAGTAAAAATTCTTCGAGTTGTGCAGCTGTTATTTTCCACCTGTTATTATAGGTTGTATTTATGAGCTTTATATTTCTTCCGATGATTCTGGCCTGAGGAGCATAAGAAACCCAGCATGGTGTTGGCAAAATAATATCGCCATAATATACCAGTTGCAGTAAAAACATTAATTCTTTCGATCCCGGGCCAATCAGAACATTTTCAGGTTTGATATTGACGTGGTCTTTTTCACGATGGAATTTTGCCACAGCTTTTCGTAATTCTTCAAGGCCATTAACATTCAGGTAATCTTTCTGATGAGCATTGTTTTTTAATGTTTCAACAACTCTTGCCGGGACAGGGAAAGGTGACTGCCCCAATCCCAGCCTGTAAATAGTTTTTCCCTCATTTTCGATTTGTTTGCTCAGTTCATTTATTGCCAGGGTTGGTGATTTTCCAATTCCCCTTATGTTCAGATTCAGGCTTATTATACGATTATTATTCATAACAGAAAATTATCCTATTAATTTCGGAATAATTATATGTAAAAGCAAAAACTTCTTTTACGAATAGTCAGATTGATTTTATTATTTTTGTAACAAAGGAAACTGAATGGAAGGGAAGGAACTTCGTATTGTTTTTATGGGAACACCCGAATTTGCCGTTGCCAGTTTGAAGGAACTGGTTGATAGTGGTTATAATGTAGTGGGAGTTGTTACAGTTCCCGATAAACCCGCCGGGAGGGGGAAAAAGCTGGCTCAGTCGGAGGTGAAACAATATGCGGTTGAAAACGATTTGAAAGTTCTTCAGCCTGAAAAATTAAAAGACCCGGAATTCCTTGCCGATTTAAAAGAATTGAATGCCGACCTTCAGGTTGTGGTAGCATTCAGGATGTTGCCCGAAGCTGTATGGGCAATGCCTCGCCTGGGGACTTTTAACCTTCATGGTTCGTTGTTGCCGCATTACCGCGGGGCTGCCCCGTTAAACTGGGCTGTTATAAACGGCGAACAGGTTACCGGCGTTACCACTTTTTTACTCGACCATAAAATTGATACCGGTAAAATTCTGTTTAAAGAAAAAACCCCCATAGGAAAAAATGAAACAGTTGGTATTGTGCACGACCGGTTGATGCAAATCGGAGCAAGGCTGGTATTAAAAACTGTAAATGCAATAGCCGAAGGCCGTGTTAATCCAATACCACAGGATGAATTTATTGATGAAATGCAGGAATTGAAACACGCTCCGAAAATATTTAAGGAAGGTTGCAGGGTTGACTGGTCACAGAATGCAGAAAAGATAAGGAATCTGATCAGAGGGCTTTCACCATACCCCACTGCATGGACCCGGTTTGTAAATAAAGTAAACGGTGAAACAATCGATGTAAAACTGTTTTATGCCGAAAAGGAAATAGAAGGGACTTTTAAACCGGGAACTGTTTTATCAGACGGGAGAAGTTATTTAAAAATAACCTGCAGGGATGGTTGGTTAAAAATTACCGATTTGCAGCTTGCAGGGAAAAAACGTATGAAAACAGAAGAGTTCCTGCATGGATTTAAAAATCCTGAAATC
>JAFGGF010000225.1 GCA_016930735.1 Prolixibacteraceae bacterium | reverse complement strand
TCTGCGCCGGCCGATTTTATCACCTCCGGGCTGAGGAATATAACCTTTTCCGAAACGTGCCAGCAAAGGGCCAATGATCATAATGGATCCACGCAGGCTTGATGCCTGCTTAAAGAATTCTTTTGATTTGAGGTACTCAATATCGATTGAAGCGGCATTAAATTTATATTCGCCTTTTGAAAGCCTGGAAACAGAAACTCCAAGGCCTTTCAGTATTTCAATAAGTTTTAAAACATCGCTGATTTCAGGAATGTTCCTGATAGTAATATCACTGGCAGAAAGGAGTGCGGCACAAATAACCTGCAGTGCTTCATTTTTTGCACCTTGTGGTTGAAGTTTCCCATTTAGAGTATGCCCGCCTTCAATCCTGAATGTTGACATGAGTTTATTATTTGCTAATAATATTTGCCGTTATTTTTTTTCCGCGGAACCTTTTTGTTTTTGCTTTTTCCAACAACAGTTTTTGTATCAACCAGTTCCATACCTTCGCGTTGAATTTCCCTCTGTGACAGTTCAGCCAGGTCTTTTATTATTTTTTCATCGTCAACTGCATCTTTATTCCAGGTCAGATAACTTTTTTTCATGTGGTTAGCCAACATTCTAACCAGCACTTCCTTTTGTTCTCCTTCTTCAAATTTTGTAGCTTCATCAATCATTTCTTCCATTATTCTTCCGTAATGCCTGTATTTGATTTCATTCTGATTGTATGCTACAACCTTTGGTTTTTCCAGTAATAAATTGGGTGAAGGTGGTTCATACGGGTAATCGATATCAAGTTTAAAATCAGCCATTATTGCGATATGATCCCACAATTTGTGTTTGAAATCGGCAATGTCTCTTAAATGCGGATTTAAATTGCCCATCACATCAATAACCGTTTTTGCAGCACGGTTTCTCATTTCCCTGTCTTCTATTGTAAGAAGATAATCCACCATATTCTGAATATTTCGTCCATATTCAGGAAGGGGCATTTTTTTCCGTTTTGAATTATAATCCATTATTTATATAGAAAAATTGAATTTATTTTTAACTAATAATCAAGTAATAACCAAGGTTCCCAATGAAGATTAAGTTGCCACAAAACTAATTAAATCTTATAACTTCACAACCATTTCTGCTAAGTTTATTAATAATACAATTTTCAGGAAATGATTTTTAATTTGGCAAATTTTAATAAAAGCTGCTTCTGACCTGCATTCTGAAAGAATACTGTGGCTTTCAAATTTGGCGGAATACCTTCAACTTTTAAAACTTTACCAATTCCAAACCTTTGGTGTTCCACGGTTAATCCGGGAGCAATTTTCATCGGGTCGTCACCTGCAAACTGTTGATAATTTCCTGAATCCTGTAATTTAACGAGTTTTCGTGTAAAATTATTCTGCCCGGCAATTGTTACAGGCCGTTGAGGTCTGGGGCGATTGATAAAATCCTGCCTGTTGTTAAAGCCAAATGTTGATCCGGTATTTGTTTCCTGCCTCATCTGAGGCAACGGTAAATCGATATATTTTTCATCCACTTCTGAAATAAACCGGCTCGGAGTGCAAAATTCCAGATTTCCCCATTTATATCTTTGCTGTGCAAACGACAGATATGCGTTTTCCTTGGTCCTTGTTAAAGCTACATAAAACAGGCGGCGTTCTTCTTCCAGTTCATCCGGGTTTTTTTGCTGCCCCGACTGGTTTGAGGGGAAAAGGTTTTCTTCGAGCCCAACAATAAAAACATTTTTAAATTCCAATCCTTTGGCTGAATGGGCTGTCATTAACGATACTTTATTTTTATCTTCCGGTTTGTCGTTATCCATATCAGTCAGAAGTGAAACCTCTTCCATATAATTAGCCAGAAAGTTTGGATTGCCTTCTTCCCTGCCTGAAATGGTAAATTCCTGAATAGCATTTAACAGTTCCTGCATATTTTCGTACCGGCTTAGCCCCTCTGTTGATTTATCGTTGTACAGGTCTTTTAAAAATCCTGTTTTTTCAGCGATCAGAGTTGCCAGGGAATACGCATCCAGTTCAATTGCCTTTTTCTGAAAGGTTACAATAATATCTGAGAACTGAAGAATTTTGATTATTGTCCCTTTATTCAATTCCGGAATATTATTTTCAGGCAATAAACCGATTATTTTCCAGATTGAACATTCATTTTCGATTGCAGCCTTTTCAAGTTTTGATAAAGTTGTTGATCCAATACCTCTTGCCGGATAATTGATGATCCTTTTTAAAGCCTCATTATCGTCCGGATTTATAACCATCCTGAAATATGCCAGCAGGTCTTTTATTTCTTTCCGCTGGTAAAATGAGAGCCCTCCGTAAATTTTATAGGGGATATTCCTTTTCCGGAGCGATTCTTCAAAAATACGCGATTGTGCATTTGTCCGGTAAAGGATGGCATAATCTTCAAAAAAGTAATGATCCCTCAGCTGGGTTTCCGAAATTTCATTGGCTACCAAGAAGCCTTCTTCGTTGTCGGTTAAAGCCTGCAGAATTTTTATAAGGCTTCCTTCCTTGTTTTCAGAGAATACCTTTTTCGAAATTTGCCTTTTATTTTTCGAAATAATACTGTTTGCGGCATTTACAATGGTTTTTGTTGAGCGGTAATTCTGCTCCAGTTTGTATGTTTTATAATTGGGGTA
>JAFGGF010000224.1 GCA_016930735.1 Prolixibacteraceae bacterium | reverse complement strand
TGCCCTGAATTTGAAAGTGTTTACGATAATATCTGGCACAGGATAAATGGTTACAGGCTCCAGTTTATTTCCGATTTTGTTTATAATACAAATGAACTGAAAAAGAACAATGGTTTTTATGAATTACCACTTGCTTGGTTTTCCGATGATGTAACATCATTTATTGCTGCTGTAGAAAAGGGAATTGCATATACTTCGGAAACTTTACTTTGTTTCCGCAGATCACCGGAATCTATTTCATCATCCGGCGATCCGGAAAAAAAACTTCAGGCATTTAAAGGATTTACAGAATGGTTAAATTCATTTCTCGAAATAAAGCCAAATAACAATAACGACAAAATTGTAAAAGAACAGATTATTTATTTTTATCCTGAATATAAAAAAAACAGCCTGGTGGAAGCACTAACCGATTCGTATAAGAAAGACAACCTTCTGAAAATTTTCAGATGGATCATGATTAAAAAACAATTTAACATTACTAATAAAGAAATTCTGCTTTCGGTATTAAAATATTTTAAACACAAAGCAGGACGGTTATTCAATCGGAAATAAAATCTACCGGAAATTTTATCAGAAAAAAATACCGTGAAACGACATATCCAGATACTGTTTATTTTTATTTTAATTGCTGCTTCATTTAACTTTTTTGAGGCAACTTTCCTTCCAGAAAATGTGGGTAGGTATGCGCAATTTTTTTTCGGGCTTATTGCAATTGCCGTTTCAATTCCGTTCGTATTTATCAAATGGGAAGGATTTATTTTTCCGGTATTACTTCTGATTGTTTCAATGGCAATTTCGATATTAACTACCTATTTGTCATGGAATCAGGGATTTGTTGACAGCATTAAAGCAACAGTCCCGTTTATGCTCTGGATATTTGTTTTCTACATGTTAAAAGCTCAAATCCGTATTAAAACCGTTGAAAACATTGCCCTTGTTTATACCGGTATTTATTTCGTATTATACATTTTCCAGCTGTTAAATTCAGGAAAAGTTTATTTTGGCGTACATGAATCATTTGCAGTCGACAGGGGAATCGTAAGAATTATTTTCCCGGGTAGCGGAATATTTTTCCTGGGTGTTTTTATAGCATTAAACAGGCTGACATTAAAAAACACCAATAAATTAATCTGGGCACCCATAGCTTTAATCGGATTACTTGTTCCGGTGTTACAGGTAACAAGGCAGTTAATTGCGACCATTTTATTTATTTACTTATTACATATTACACGAAAACTCGACTATGTAAAAAAAGCAGTTATTGTCTTTACATTCCTTGCTGTTATTGTTTTTGTAAGCACATCAAACCTTTCTATTATAAAAGGATTAAAGGGAGTTCAGGAAGAAACGGTTTCGCAGGGAAGTGAATATATCAGGGTAAAAATGGCAAAATATTATTTAACAGAATTTTCCCCTGATATGATCACACGAATACTGGGGAATGGTTTCCCCTATGGCGATAAAACCGACTATGGAAAAGCACATTACAACCTGGCATATACAAAAGATTATTACCTGACAGACGTTGGTATAGTGGCGGTTTATATCTTATTCGGAATTTTTGCGATTGCTGCATACCTGATGATCTGGTATAAAAGTTTCCGATACAAGGTTCCTGAAAATTACCTGTACCTGAAATATTATATCTGGTTCTTACTGTTTACATGTTTGACTTCAGACAACATGTTCAGTTATAACTATTTAATTGCTACAGTATTTGCAATTTATATTTTTCAAAGAATTTATATCAGGGAGAAAAACCGGGAAAAAATGATTGATTTCCTGAAAAACTTAGTCACACGTAAAGAGGCTCTTGCCTGATTATAGCCTGAAACAGACTAATAATGAAAGTACTTTATATATCGCAACCTTATTTTTTCGATATGGACCTGTCATTGGTGCAGAGCCTGTCGAAAAAGGTGGATCTTTATTATTTGTTCGATTTACAGATTTATGCTTTAAATTCTCCTGCCCTCACAATAGAGAATCTTCCGGAATCAGCAGGGATTTTTCAGGCAAGTTTAATCAATGAATTCAACGATTTCAGCGATTTCCTTCAACTTGATAAAACTGCAGTTATTTGCCGCACATCAAAAAAAACGTACGCTATTTCAAATATTAAATTACAAAATCAAATAACTGACCTGGTAAAAAACCTTGACCCGGATATTATCCATTGCAATAATTTCCTGACTTTTCATTTTCTGAAATTATTGTTACAAAACAGGAAACCAATTATTCAGACTATTCACGATCCGTTTCCGCACTCAGGTGAAAACAGCTATCGCGATTTTCTGCTACGAAAACTGAATTATTCATTTATTAAGAAAAAAATATTGCTCAATTTTACGCAACGGGAAGAATTTATCAGAAGTAACAATTTTAATAAATCAGATATTTATTCTTCTTCACTGGGCCCATATACTTACCTGAGCAAATATGCAAAACCTGAACAACAAAAAACAGGTACAAACAATATTCTTTTTTTTGGCAGGATATCGAAGTATAAAGGTATAGATTACCTGATTCAGGCAGTAAAAAAACTTCAGGAAGACATCCCTGATATCAAACTGACAATTGCCGGAAAGGGAGAATTCTGGTTCGATGTTACAGACCTTGAAGATTCAGAAAATTTCGAAATTATTAACCAGTTTATTTCAACTGAAAAGCTGGTTGAACTGCTGCAGGCAAACGAGCTGGTTGTTTGTCCTTATACTGATGCGACTCAAAGCGGTGTTATTATGACAGCTTACGCTTTTTGCAAACCGGTAATTGCTACAAACGTAGGAGGCCTTGCCGAAATGGTAGAAAACAATGTTACAGGAATATTGGTTGGGGCAAGGAATGTAAAACAACTTTCAGAAGCAATTAAAAAACTTTTAACCGACCGCACTAAACTAAATACTTTAAAGGAAAATATTAAAAAACAATATTTTGAAGGCAGCCACAGTTGGGATGCCCGTGCCGAAGAATTAATAAAAATCTATTCTAATGTTATTTTTAAATAATCAGGATTATATATGAAAATTGTTAAAATTATCAATTCACTCGAACAGGGTGGAGCGGAAAAACTGGTGGTTGAATTATTAAACGAACTGTCAGTAAACCATGAGGTATTCCTGATTACTTTTAAGGATGATTCTGAGGTGAAAAATACATTCCTTCTCCCCGAACTTTCTTCAAGGGTAACTTATATAAACCTTAAATTAAAAAGAGGATTAAAACTTAAAGACGTAATTAAACTTTACAAAACACTAAAACAAATAAAACCGGATATCGTTCACTGCCATTTATATGTGTTTTTTCACACTGCCTTTTATGCTTTTTTTAACCGAAAAACCAAATATTTCCATACGATTCATAACGATGCAGAAGCAGATTGTTCAGTAAAATATTTAAAAATTCCAAGAAGGCTTTTATACAAATGGAACATTTTCCATCCGGTTACAATTTCAGATCAAAGTAGGGAGTCTTACAATAAATTCTACAAGCTTGATAATTCAACCCTTATTTATAATGGAAGGAAAACTCCGGAAAAAAGCAATAATTATATCCATGTTCAAAATGAAATAGAATCATTAAAAGAAGTTTCGAACAACAGGGTTTTTGTTCATGTTACACGCTACGATGAAAAACAAAAAAACCATACTATGCTGATCGATGTTTTTAACAGGCTGATAAATGAAGGTAAACAAATTGCCCTTTTAATAATTGGTGTTGGATTCGATTCGGAGAAAGCAATTGAATTGAAAAAGAAGGCTAAAAAAGGGATTTATTTTTTAGGCTCGAAAAATAATGTTGCAGACTATTTTTGTGCTACCGATGCATTCTGCCTCAGTTCGAGGCACGAAGGGATGCCAATAACCTTATTTGAAGCATTGGCATGTGGTTGTGTTCCGGTTTGTACTCCGGTTGGTGGCATAAAAGATATTATTACTGATGGAGAAAACGGTTATTTATCTTCCGGTACTGATGAAGAGTCATATTATCAGGCTGTAAAAAAATACCTGGATAATTCAGATGCCATTAATAAAGAGAAACTGATAAATTATTTTGAAAATAATTTTACGATCGAAAAATGTGCTTCCGAACACGAACAACTTTATTATAAAGCCATTTCGTCCCGATAAGTACTTTTTCAGGTATTCAATGAAAATTTTAATAGCAAATAAATTTTTCTATCCAAAGGGTGGCGATTGTGTACACACCATTGCACTGAAGCAATTGCTTGAAGAAAAAGGGCACGAAGTAGCGGTTTTCAGCATGCAGCATCCTGAAAATATTGTTAATGAATACAACCGCTTCTGGCCTTCGCAGGTTGGTTATAACAAAACAGAAAATTCAAATTTAAAAAAAGCTTTATTACGTCCGGTTTATTCACCTGAGGTGAAATTAAAATGGAACAGGCTTATCGATGAATTTAAACCCGACCTGGTTCATTTACAGAACATTCATACTCAACTTTCACCTGTAATAGCTGAAGAATCGTTTAAAAAAGGTATTCCTGTTTTCTGGACACTGCATGATTTTAAACTGATTTGCCCGGCATATTCAATGTTAAGAGAAGGAAAGCCCTGCGAAAAATGTTTGCTTGATAAAAAAAATGTAATCAGGCATAAATGTATTAAAAACAGCCTTGGCGGAAGTATCCTTGGTTATATTGAAGCGTTAAAATGGACACGTAAGAAACTTGAAAAATATACAACAGGATTTATTGCTCCTTCAGTTTTTTTAAAAAACAAAATGACAGAAGCAGGTTTTAATCCTTCCAAATTCAATCATATTTACAATTTTGCTGATAATAAAAATTTCGTTCCTTTTCCTGAAAAAGAAAACTACTATGTTTACCTTGGAAGGTTATCGGAAGAAAAAGGGATAAAAACGCTTTTAAAAGCTGCCTCCAGGCTACCTCAGTTCAATTTAAAAATAATAGGTGACGGACCACTTAAAAATACGTTAAAGAATACGTTCAGTAATAAAAATATAAAATTCCTGGGATTCCAGCCATGGAATGAAATAAAAACAATATTAGGGAAAGCAAAGTTTATGGTCCTCCCTTCAGAATGTTATGAAAATAATCCTCTAAGCATTATTGAATCATTTGCAGTTGGAACACCTGTTTTAGGTGCAGAAATTGGAGGAATTCCTGAATTAATTTCACCGGGAGAAAACGGGTCACTGTTTAAACCAGGAGATGTTCATAGCCTTCAGGAATCAATAATAAAGATGATGAAAAACGAAAATTACATATATTTACATATCTCTGAAACCGCCAAAAAGAAATTTAACTCGGAAAGGTATTATAACGAATTGTTGAATTATTATTCAGGATAAACCTTCTTTGACAAAATCTGTTAACAATAAATAAATAATATAGAATTACAAAGGGTACTTGCGAATTAGGGTACTCTTCCTAAACAACTTAGTCAACGATTAAAATGAAAAAGAAAATTTACATTGCCGGATGTGGTGGAATGTTAGGTGAAGCATTTTACAGGCAATTCAAAAACGATTACACCATTAAATGTACAGACAAAGACGTAAATGAAAAATGGCTGTCATTCCTCGATTTCAGGGACTTTGACTCATACCGTGAGGATGTTGAGGAATTCAAACCTGATTACCTGTTTCATCTCGGAGCCTATACTGACCTGGAATTTTGCGAATTAAACCGCGATGAAACCTATCTGACCAATACCTTAAGTGTTGAACAGGCTGTTGATATTGCCAATAAACTTGATATACCTTTATTGTATATCAGTACTGCGGGTATTTTCGATGGCAATAAGGAATTGTATGACGACTGGGACCAGCCCAACCCTCTGGGTGTTTATGCCCGTTCAAAATACCTGGGTGAAAGATATGTGCTGAACAATGCAAAAAGGTATCTGGTTTGCCGCCCTGGTTGGATGATGGGTGGTGGCCCGAAAAAGGATAAAAAGTTCATCCATAAAATCCTGAAACAAATAAAAAGCGGGAAAAAGAGCCTGTTTATTGTTGATGATAAACTAGGAACTCCGACATATACTCACGATTTTGCTTTGAATGTAAAAGCATTGCTCGAAGGTGAACACTGGGGCCTTTACAATATGGTTTGCG
>JAFGGF010000223.1 GCA_016930735.1 Prolixibacteraceae bacterium | reverse complement strand
GCACTGACACTGGGATATAAAGATGCTTTGGATCCTGAAACCAAAGAAGTTTATTCATCCTGCGGGGCAATGCATGTTCTGGCTGTATCGGGGCTTCATGTAGGGATTATTTACCTGGCAATAAACTTTCTGATTGGTTTTTTGAAAAGATTGAAAACAGGCAGATACCTTTTTATTATTATAACAATAACCATATTATGGTTTTATGCATTACTAACCGGATTATCGCCCTCTGTATTAAGGTCTGCCTTAATGTTTTCTGTACTAATCACCGGAGAAAACCTTCGACGCCCAGTAAATATTTATAATTCTTTGGCAGTTTCAGCTTTTATTTTATTGTTTTTTAATCCGAATTTAATTTTTGAAACCGGATTCCAGTTATCCTATTCAGCAGTTGCCGGTATTGTTTTTTTCCAGCCCAAAATAAACAATCTGTTCAATCCAGGTAATTTTGTTCTTAAATACAGTTGGAGCTTATTCTCTGTATCATTAGCGGCTCAATTATCAACTTTTCCATTAACAATTTACTATTTTCATCAATTTCCATTTTACTTCTGGTTATCAAATTTTATAGTAATACCTGGGGCATTTTTACTAATATTCCTCTCAATTGCCATAATAACTACTTCTCCCTTACCAATTATTTCTTCATTATTCGCTAATGCAATATCTTTTATCCTGGATTCAGTGTATTTCTTTTTGGAAAGGATCAAAGAACTTCCTCTTGCAGTTATTCAATACATCCATATCGATAAAATCCAGTTTATCCTGCTTTACTCAATTATTGGATTTCTTGTCCTGTTTATTTCAAAGAAAAAGGTGAAATACCTTCACATGATAATAGGTTCAATTATTATGGTTCTTTCAATAAATATTGTTCACAAATACAACTGTATCAGGCAAAACAAAATAATAATTTATAATACAGGGAATACACAGTTTTTACATTTAATAGATGCCCGGAAAAATTATATAATCTATAATGATGAATCCCAACTTGAAAATTACGACTTTAAAATTGCTGAAAACACAATTACATTAAACCATCTGGGCAAACCGATGCTTTTAAAGACAGACAGTATTTATTCCGATAATATTTTATACCTGAACAAGCCGTTTCTGTCATTTAAAAATAAAAATATTTGTTTTTGTGTTGAGGAGACCAAAATACCTGATATTGAATTTGATATTGTCTATTCAAACAGGATATTTTCACAACCTGAAAAGCTCAGGTCTGAAAATATTGTTACATCCGGAACCTATTGGAAAAAAGAAAGTCCCCAAAATGTATTCTGTATAAAAGAAAAAGGAGCATTTGTATTAAATTTTTAAATTTAAGGTAAATTTGAAGTTAAGTAAACCAAGAAAAGCTAAATTATCTTTGGAACATACTACTTATTATATATTACTTTGTTGCTTCTGAAAAGAATGATATTATGAAAGTTGTAATTGCGGGCGCAGGAGAAGTCGGGACACACCTTGCTAAAATGCTAAGTAAAGAGGATCATGACATTGTTTTAATGGATGACAATCCTGACAAACTCGCATCAATAAGTTCAGAAGTTGATCTTTTAACCATTACCGGATCAGCACATTCATTCGAAGACCTGAAAGAAACAGGTTTGGCAAAAGCAGACCTTTTTATTGCTGTTACGCCTTATGAAGAAAGGAATGTTTTAGCCTGTTCGATGGCAAAGTTTCTTGGCGTTGAACGCACAATTGCGCGTATCAACAATTCAGAATACCTGCAGGAAAGATACAGGATCAAACTGGACCGGATGGGAATCAATGAATTGATTTACCCGGAAAGCCTTGCCGCCAAAGAAATTGTTGCTTCAATTAAACAAACCGGTACCAGGCAATTAATCGAGTTCTCTAACGGGAAACTACTACTGCTTGGTGTAAAAATAAGGGAAAATGCCCCTATTTTAAATAAGACTTTAGCTGAACTTTCTTATATCGATGAAGGTATCCTTGCTGTTGCAATTAACCGTGGGGGTGAAACAATTATACCGCATGGGAAAGATTATATCCTTAATGGAGATATAGTATTTTTTATAACCACCAGGGCTTCGCAGCAAAAAGTTTTTGAGCTGACCGGGAAGAAACAATTCGGTATTAAAAATATTATGATCATCGGAGGTAGCAGGATTGCCCAGAAAACCATTGAAAAACTGGGCGATCAGTACAGGATTAAAGTTATCGAGAATGATCGTGAGTGTTGTGAAAAATTAGCCGACAGATTTAAAAATGCCCTGATTATTAACGGTGACGGGAGAAACCTTGAATTATTAAAGGAAGAAGGGCTTGAAAACATGGATGCCTTTATTGCTGTAACCGGAAATTCAGAAACCAATATACTTGGCTGCCATCTGGCAAAATCGCTTGGAGTCAAAAGGTCGATTGCCGAAGTTGAAAACCTGGCATTTATGGATACAGCCGAAAATATGGATATTGGTAGTATTATTAATAAAAAACTGATTGCAGCAAGTTATATTTACAGGTTTACATTAAATGCTGAAATTGCAAATGTTAAATGCCTCACCGCATCAGAAGCCGAAGTTTTTGAATTTATTGTAAAACCAAATGCTAAAATCACTGAAAAACAAATAAAAGACCTGGACCTGCCGGAAGAAACCAAAATCGGTGGGTACATCCGGGGCGAACAAGGATATGTTGCCGATGGGAGCACCCAGATTGAAGCAGGCGACCGGGTAGCTGTTTTTACCCTGCCTTCAGGTATTAAAAAACTGGAAAAATTCTTTAAATAATACTATTTGTCGGGCTGGGATGATTAACCTAAAACTTATATTTAGAGTACTTGGATTTCTGGTCCTGGTGGAAGGATTGGCAATGTTGCTGGCATTACTGGTTTCTATTATTTATAAAGAGGACGACTTAAATGCTTTTTTTATTATATCATCCGGATGTATAGTTTTGGGCCTTGCAGTAGTTTTTTTTACACGAAAATCTTCAAAAAAAATAGGGAAACGTGAAGGTTTTACAATTGTCTCTCTTGTCTGGATAGTATTTTCCATATTCGGAAGCCTGCCTTATATGATCAATGGTTATATCCCTGATTTTACAAATGCCTTTTTTGAAACAATGTCCGGTTTCACTACAACAGGATCTTCCATCCTCAGAGATATTGAAGCACTTCCTCACGGAATATTATTCTGGCGTAGTATCAGCCAATGGCTGGGTGGAATGGGAATTATTGTCCTTTCACTGGCAGTTTTACCGATTTTCGGTATTGGTGGAATGCAGCTCTATGCCGCTGAAGTACCAGGGCCTGCTCCCGATAAAATAAGCCCGAAGATAAAACAAACAGCAAAAATGCTTTGGGGAATTTATCTTATACTAACTGTTTCTGAGGCAATCCTCCTATGGGTTGGAGGCATGAGCTTCTTTGATTCTATATGTCATTCATTTACAACCATGGCTACCGGGGGATTTTCAACCAAACAGGCCAGTATTGCACATTGGGACTCTCCATTTATTCATTATGTAATAATAATATTTATGTTTCTTGCAGGAACAAACTTCTCCTTAACATTTAGTGCATTAAACGGAAAATTCATCAGGGTATTTAAGGATGAAGAATTTAAATATTATATTTCTTTTATCGGAATTTTCACACTTATAATATTTGCAGGATTATTAATATCCCAGCTTTACGGAGTTGAAAAATCATTTCGTGATGCTTTGTTCCAGGTAGTTTCAATAATAACCACAACGGGTTATGTTACAGCAGATTACTTGTTATGGCATCCATTCCTTACCATCCTTATTTTTTCATTATTCTTTTTTGGTGGGTCTGCCGGATCGACCGGCGGGGGAATAAAAATAATGAGGATTGTTATACTTCTTAAAAACAGTTATTATGAGTTAAAGAGGATGATTCATCCACATGCGGTAATTCCGGTTAGGTTTAACAACCATTCCGTTGATTCTAAAATTGTAACTAATGTCCTTGCTTTTTTTATACTGTATTTCCTGATTTTTATAGTTGGTTCAGTGATTTTTACAATTATGGAACCGGATATGCCATCTGCAATGGGGGCTGTTGCAACCTGCCTCGGAAATATAGGCCCCGGATTGGGGAATGTAGGACCAGTTGAAAATTTTTATCATATTGCTCCTGCCGGGAAGTGGTTCCTTTCAGGATTAATGCTTTTAGGAAGGCTTGAATTGTTAACTGTCCTGGTTTTATTTTCTCCAAGTTTCTGGAAAGAATAATTATGTATTAATTCTCAAATACCCCTTTACCCTGACGTACAATTTCAGGCTCATCACCGGTGCAATCAATTACTGTTGAAGGAATTAATCCACCAAAACCACCATCGATAATCAAATCGGCAATATCTTTATATTTCTCAAAAATTAATTCGGGATCGGTTGTATATTCTAGAATTTCATCTTCATCATGTATTGATGTGGAAAGGATAGGATTCCCCAGTTCCCCGGTAATTGCCCTGATAATATTATTACCCGGTACACGGATACCTACGGTTTTTTTCTTCCCTTTAAAATATTTTGGCACTTTATTATTTGCTTCAAGAATAAAAGTAAAAGGGCCTGGCAGGTATTTTTTCATCAATTTAAAAACCGGATTAGGGATGGGCCTGGTATAATCGGATAAATGGCTTAAATCGCTGCAAATAAATGAAAAAGGGGCATTTTCTATGTTAACTCCTTTAAAGCGGGCTACCTTTTCAACTGCTTTCTGATTGGTAATATCACAACCAATTCCGTAAACCGTGTCGGTTGGATAAATAATTATCCCACCATCCAAAAGGATATCCACAATTTTTCTAATGACCTTTGGATTCGGGTTTTCTTCATATAGTTTTACCAACATACCCCTGATTTACTGAAAGCCCGTAAAATTAAATAATTTCATTTGTTAAACGAACTCTTTGCCAATTTTATTAAATTATTCCTTTATTTGAAATCTTAATTAATTTTTAACCAAGGCTAATGGCAAATCCGGAAATAACAATAACAGCCGATGGATCACATACATTGTTTGTCGCAGAATTGAATGAACCATATCATTCGGTTAATGGTGCTGTAACCGAATCGATGCATGTATTTATAGAGAATGCCCTGCTTTTTCGCAACAAAAAAGATATAGTAGTGTTTGAAGTTGGTTTTGGAACCGGTTTAAATTGCCTGTTGACTGCTTTAAAAGCAATGGAGAATGGCTTAAAAATCAAGTATATAACCATTGAAAAATACCCGCTCGATCCAGAAATAATTAAAAAACTGAATTACCCGTCTTTTTTCAAGGACGATAGATCAGAAATCTGGGAAAAGATCCATGAATCGCCATGGGACAGGGATGTTGAACTTAACAACAATTTCAAATTATATAAAATAAATGCCGATATATTATTGACTTCGTTTTCCAAAATTTCTCAAAATTTTGATGTGGTATATTTTGATGCTTTTGCACCTGATGTCCAACCTGCATTATGGCAGCCTGAAATTTTCAGCAGATTGTTTGAAAAATGCAACAAAAAAGCAGTCCTAACCACCTACAGTGCAAAGGGTTCGGTTCGAAGAACAATGATTTCGGCAGGATTTAAAGTTGAAAAATTGCCGGGGCCACCCGGCAAAAAAGAAATGCTTAGGGGAATTATACCTGATTAATGGGTTGAAAACAAAAAATTAAGCTATATTCGCAACTCATCTAAAATCAACTTAATGGGTGATAAAAAATTAAACTCCGATCTTGAAAAATTCAGCTATGCACTTGGGATGAGTGTTACCGGAAATCTCATAAAATCAGGAGTTAAGGAAATTGATACCATCTCATTTGGAATGGGGTTTAAAGATACCTTTGAAGGGACAGAGCCATTATTATCAGTGGAGGAAGCAAATCATATCCTCAAAAATTTCCTTTCAGCATCGGTGCAAAAAGAGGCAAAACGGAACCTGAAAGAAGGTTATACTTTTCTGGAAGAAAATAAAAAGAATAAAGATATAACAGAACTTACAAGCGGATTACAGTATTCAATTCTGAGAGAAGGCGAAGGACCCTGCCCTGTTCGTTCAGAAAAAGTCAAATGCCATTACCACGGTACATTGATTGACGGAACTGTTTTCGATAGTTCTGTTGAACGGGGGCAACCGGCAACATTCCCTGTAAATGGAGTAATAAAAGGCTGGACTGAAGCCTTACAATTAATGCCGGTTGGGTCAAAATGGAAACTTTTTATACCACCTGAACTGGCATATGGAGAACAGGGTGCCGGAGGTATAATAGGACCAAATTCAACCCTTGTTTTTGAAGTGGAGTTATTGGAAATAGTATAAATATCAAATCAAAAATCATGAAAGTTAAATCAATTCTTTTCTATTTGGCCGGAACACTTTTAGTTACTGCTGTTTCCTGCCAGCAATCAGGTATGAAAAATATAAAGCTTGAAAATGCATTGGATTCGACTTCTTATGCAATAGGATTACAAATGGGGGAAACCATCAAAGATAACCTTCAGGATATTCCGGGAGGTACGGAAATGAATATGGACATTCTTACCAGTGCATTTGCTGCAGCAGCCAAAGGTGGAGAAACAAAATTTGACCGTGCAGCAGCAGATCAGATTATCAGGGATTATTTCCAGAAGCAAGCTGAAAACGAAGCACAGAGCAACCTCGAAGAAGGCAATGCTTTTCTGGAAAACAATGGCAAACGTGATGGTGTTGCAACAACAGAAAGTGGATTACAATACGAAATTATTAAGGAAGGAAACGGACCAAAACCAGCAGCAACCGACAAGGTAAAAGTAAATTATCAAGGGACTTTAATCGATGGTACTGTATTTGACAGTTCAATTGAAAGAGGAGAGCCTGTCACATTCCCGGTAAATGGAGTTATCAGAGGATGGGTTGAAGCTCTGCAATTAATGCCTGTAGGATCAAAATGGAAACTTTATATTCCAAGTGAACTTGCATATGGCGAACGTGGCTCAGGAAGTACAATCGGACCGAATACCACATTGATCTTTGAAGTTGAACTTCTTGAAATTGTTCCAGAATAAAATTTAATAAAACCGGGGAACTTTTATTTTAAAGGTTCCCCTTTATATTTGTTATGAGCCTGTCAGTAAAAGGAAAAGTTGAAAAAATTTTAAAAGCCGAATCGGGAGTCAGCCGTGCCGGTAAAGAATGGAAAAAACAGGAATTTGTTATAGAAACAGACGAACAATTTCCAAAAAAAGTATGTTTTACCCTCTTTAATGACAAGACCTCTCTTGCCGATAATATAACTGTAGGTCAGGAAGTTGAAGTTTCGTTTAACATCGAATCCAGAGAGTACAACGGTAAATGGTTTCACAACATTAATGCGTGGAAAATAGATTCTGTTGAAGCAAATTTACCGGAACCACCTCCTGAGTTCAGAGCTGATGATATTCCTCCTGAGCCAATGGATGAAGCCAACGACCTGCCATTCTAAAAAATCTAATTTTCTCTCGTAAAAACCGGAGTATTTTCCTCGGATAATCTGGGATTAAATATGTAACCTTCAGTATGAAATGCTGTCAGTTCATCGGGATTTGTAATTTTATTTTCAACAATAAACCGAACCATCAATCCTCTTGCTTTTTTAGCAAAAAAAGAAATCATTTTATACTCCCCGTTACTCAGATCTTTAAATTGAGGGGTGATAATTTTTGCTTTTATTTTTTTTACATCAATACTTTTATAATATTCATTGGAGGCCAGGTTTATCAGGTATTCCGAGCCTGTTGCCGATATTTCGTCATTAATTTTCATTGTTATTTTTGCTTTCCAGAACTGATACAGATCTTTTTTCCTTCCAACCGGGAATTGGGTGCCCATTTCCAAACGATATGGTTGCATTAAATCGAGAGGACGTAAAACACCATATAATCCTGATAAAATACGAAGGTGTTTTTGGATAAATTCAAATTGGCCCTCCTTTAGTGTTTCCGCATTAAGCCCCTGATAAACATCACCATTAAAAGCCAAAACGGCCTGTTTGGCATTTTCATTTGTAAAAGGCAAATGCCAGTTTTGAAACCTTTCGAAATTGACCTGCCCCAACGATGCTGAAATTCCCATCAGTTTACTTATCCAGACAGGTTTCAGTTTTTTGAGCTTATTCATAATTATTTCTGATTCCGGTAAAAATTCAGGCATTGAATATTTTTCCGTTACCGGAGGTGTTTTAAAATCAAGTTTTTTGGCTGGTGAAATTATCAGTATCATCTACAATTCAGTTTTTATTCACAATTAACAAGCAAAAACAATTTAAGTTTGATGCCGGATAATTTCCGTCAAATTACACAGCATTTATCTGTGAAAGAACCTGTTGAATCCTTTCTCTGTCCTGCGCCGGCAAATCCTGATTTTTCAATATTTTTTTGTATAAAATAACGGCATCTTCTTTCTTTTCCATTTTTAGATAAATCTCTCCCAATAAAAATATTGAATTTAAATCAACAGGTTGTTTATCAATGTTTTCCTTTAAAGTGGCAATTGCATCATTTGTTTTACCCGCCTGGTTCTGAAAAAACGCCAGAGTATAACCATATCTTGTATTTTCAGGCTCAGCAGAATGAGCAATCTTTGCGTAATGAATCGATTCATCAATATTTTCATTAGCCAGCAAAACACTCAGGTTATATGCCGCAACAGCTTGTTTCGGATTAACTTCAAGAGCTTTCAGCAAAGCAGTTATGGCTTCATTTGTTTTTCCCATTTCTGCCATTAACAAACCCAGGTTCAGGTTGGCAGCTTCATTTTCCGGATCAACCTGAACCGCTTTTTTAAGGTTTTCTTCTGCTTTTTCCTGATTCCCGGTATATGAATATAAAACACTACTGTTAATTAATGGAAGAACAGCATTGGAGTATAATCCGGCCGAAGTTTCATAAGAATTTAATGCGCTTGCCAGGTCGCCCTTATTCTGATAGAAAATCCCCAGATTGTAATATGCACTCCAGTCGTCGGGCCTTGCAAGCAGCGATTGTTTATATTCATCTGTAGCCTTTTCCAGTAACTCCTTTTGTGTGGTTGGGATATTTTCAGGAGGAAATGCCGATAATGAAAATGCAGCTGCAATCCTAACAATTCTAAAGTCATCAGTAAGTGCAGATAATAAAGCATACTTAGCCTTTTCATTTATAAAAACAGACAATCCGGATGCTGCTGAAGCTCTTACCAGTGGAGAATTATTCCTTAAGGCTACTGTTAAAACTTCCTGCTTGCTTTCGTTATTATAACCCGATAACAGCCGTATAAAAGAATTTGTAACAACTTCTCCGTATTTATCATTTTTAATGATACTGTATATTTTATCAATATTTTTCCAGTTGTCTTCCCGGGCTTCTTTTATTAATTGGCCCCACAATACAGTTTCAACCTGGTAATCCCGGTTTTTTCGCTGCTTAACAATTTTATCTGCCCATTCAGGAGATTTATCTGAATGGCAATTGTTACATGCATTTGGCGATCCGAATTTTATTGTAGCTTCAGGTATTGGAGGCCGGAAAGAATGGTCGCTGCGGATAAAATGCCCCACAAATTCCCTTTTAGGCAAGTGACAGTTGATACATTTTGAACCTTCCGAATTTTCAGAATGTGCTGAATGTGCAACTACATTTTGCACCTTTTCCTGGTGGCATGGCAAACACAGTTGGTTCGACTGATCATCGGTAAACCTTGTACGGCCACTTGAGGTATGACACGACACACAATGCAAATCGCCTTCAATCATACACTTGTTCATTTGCCATCCTGTCAAAGTATAATTTTCTCCCAGGTCACGGCCATCGGGATAAAAATCAGGGTCCTCAAACGTGGAAAGGTTAAAATTATCAAAATAAGGTTCTCCCGGAATATAACTTTTTGTTAGTGGCTGCATTTTGGCATGGCAGGGTGCACATGAAGAATTATGTTGTTCGGGTGTAAAAACCCGTGTTGAAATAATT
>JAFGGF010000222.1 GCA_016930735.1 Prolixibacteraceae bacterium | reverse complement strand
ACCCGATGGGGAAACGAAGGGCAAAAAAAATAACTTTCAGCCGGTTTTTTGCAAGTGCTTCTATTTCCGGTTATTATGGCCCGTTTTTTAACGAAGTTCATGTGAATAAATTTTTGCTGCCGGCTGAGTATCCTGTAATCCTTGCCCATGAAAAAGCACATCAGTTTGGGATTACAAGCGAAGCAGAAGCTAATTTTTATGCCTGGCTGATTTGCTCGCAGAGTAATTCCGAAGAATTGAAATACAGTGCAGAATTATATATTCTCAGGTATTTTTTCAGCCAGGGGCGAAATCTTGAAAATTATCGTGATTTTGTTGGTTTGCTTGATCTGTGGGTGAAAGATGATTTGATAAAAATTGAAAATCATTGGATGGAATTACGAAATGAAAAAGTTGACAAGGCTGCGGGTAAAATAAACAATGCTTATTTAAAATCAAACAATGTTGAAAAAGGGATTCAGGATTACACGGGTGTTGTTAAGTTTATTATCGATTTTAAAAACGATAGCCTTGTATTTCAGGAAGTACAACATTTAAAAAATAAGAAATGAAGTTAATACCGATTTCAGCAGGAAATATGCATGCCGACGGAGGCGCCTTGTTTTCGGTTATTCCAAAAGTTTTATGGCAGAAAGTTTATCCCGCCGATGAACAAAACCGGGTGAAAATATTGTTCCGGTGTTTACTGGTTGATCAGGACGATAGAAAAATATTGATTGAAGCCGGGCCGGGAGAACATTATACTGAAAAATATATGCGCAATCATGGACTCATTGCAGGAAATCATTTGATTGATTCACTGCATAAAGCAGGATATTCACCTGAAGAAATCACCGATGTTTTTTTTACTCACCTTCACTGGGATCATTTTAACGGGGCAGTAATGAGCAATAAAGGGAAATTATCGCTGACTTTTCCGAATGCGACTTACTGGTGCAGTAAAAAACATTGGGAGCATTCCAAAATTTCAAACATCAGGGAGAAAGTTGCTTTTCACGAGAGCCTGCTCAGTTTTGTTATGGATTCGGGGCAACTTCAACTGGTTGAAAAGGAAGGAAATCTTTTTCCCGGAATTGATGTTAGGTTTTTTGATGGCCACACTCCCGGGCAGATGATCCCTTTTATTCATTCTGAAGGAAAAACAATTGTTTACATGTCGGATTTGATTCCAACTGCAGCAAATGTGCCAGTGGTATGGCTGGCAGCATACGACCTTTATCCGGTTACCGCGATGGAAGAAAAAGAAGCTTTTCTGAATGAAGCTGTTGAAAATAAATATATCCTGTTTTTTGAGCATGATTTTTATACTGAATGTGTTCTGATTGGAAAGAACGAAAATGGATTTTATGTTGATGAATCGGGAAATCTTGCTAATTTTATTGTTTCCTGAAATACTGTATTTAGAATTAACTTATTCCGGAATTATGAAACCAACTATTATTAAAAAATTATTCATTCTCTCTATCATCCTGATTGTTATTACCCCGGCAACTTTAGTTGCACAAAAAAATGAAAAACCTGCTTACAGTACTTCTCCCAATATGCCACAACATTATGCCAACCGTGTGGCTCTTTTTGAGGCAGAACCAGTTGTTACCGGGAAAATTCTGTTCCTCGGGAACAGTATTACCGAAGGGGGAAACTGGAAAGAATTACTAAACGATGAAACTGCTATTAACCGGGGCATAGGTGGTGACGTAAGTTTTGGTGTCCTTGACCGGCTAGATGATGTGATCCAACGGAAACCTGAAAAGGTATTTTTACTGATCGGCATTAACGATCTTGCGCAATTTATCCCTGAAAAAGTGATTGCTGAAAATTGTCAAAAAATTGTAGAGAGGATTAAAAAAGAAAGTTCGGAAACAAAGGTTTACATCCAGAGTGTTTTGCCTGTAAATCCAAAATTAGGGCGGTTTCCTAAAAATTATGATTTGAATGATAAAGTAATCACAACCAATAAATTTCTTAAGAAAGCAGCAAAACAAACAAAATGCCCATACATCGATATTTATAATGTTTTCCTGAATGATGAGGAACTTTTAAATCCTGATTATACACATGAAGGCCTGCATCTGAATCAGCAGGGTTATAAAGTCTGGGTTGATTGTTTGAAAAAAGAAGGATATTTGTAAAAAAAAAAGCCGGCTTTTAAAAACCGGCTTCCCTGTGGCGTACTTTTTTAATATTATTGAGGAAGTAAAACTTTATCGATTACGTGGATGACTCCGTTTTTCCCCTGAATATCAGCGGCGACAACATTACTTTCGTTGATTTTAACTCCGCTTGAAAGATCTACTTTTAATTTGCTGTCTTTATTTAGAGTGCCTACTTCACCATTTGATAAGTCTGTTGACATAACTTTACCGGATACAACGTGGTAAGTTAAAATTGGCATAAGCTGATCAACAGTCAGGTCTCCAACTCCTTTAACACCTAATTGAGTGAAAAGTGATTCAAATGCTGAATTTGTTGGTGCAAATACAGTAAACGGTCCCTCAGCGCTTAATGCTTCAACCAGGCCTGCTTTTGATACTGCTTCAACCAAAATTGAAAAATCAGGATTTGAAACAGCAATTTCAACAACGGTGCTTTCAGATGTGCCTGAATTTTTTACATCAGCCATATCAATACCAGTCATCCAACTTTCTATTTTGAGGTCCGTCTCGGAAATGTCAAAATTGGATATACTTACTTTGTTTAATTCACTTGCATTTACAACGGAAACTGATACAGTTAATACTGTGGCAAAAATAATTTGTTTAATTGATTTCATCATGTTTAATTTTACTTGTTTAACTTTATTATTTAATTTCTTCAACAAATATAAAAGATATTTTGATATTTT